>CAZNSL010000393.1:0-5892 GCA_964574975.1 uncultured Alcaligenaceae bacterium
GTAGTGGGTGACGACGGCGCACTCCTTGGCGAACCCCTCGGCCATCTCCTCCTCTTTTGCGAGGAAGCTCTTCGGGATGAACAGGGGAAAGTAGGCGTTGACGTGGCCGGTCGCCTTGAACAGTCCGTCGAGGCCGCGCTGCATCTTCTCCCACAGGGCGTAGCCGGTCGGCTTGATGACCATGCAGCCGCGCACGCCGCTGTTCTCGGCCAGTCCGGCCTGCTTGACGATGTCGATGTACCACTGCGAATAGTCGGACGCGCGCGGCGTGATCTTCTCGGCCATGATGGACTCCCTGGCGTTCGGCGGGCGCAAAGCGGCATTCTACGGCAGGGACGCGCGAGGGCTACGCGAGGGTTCGCTGACCGGTGCGACGATCACGTCCGTCTCGCTGCGACTCTTGCAGGCGAGCACAATGAGTACACCGACCGAGTTCTCGGTGTACCGGGCCACGGCCAACAGGGGTGAGGGCGCGTCGAACGCGGGCACCCTCGGCGGCAACGGCACGGCCTCCACTCCGAACGATGCGACCTGGATTCACAGGTTCAACCCCGGTTCCTTCTGCACGACCGTCGGCGGCGACTGCTTCCCGGCCGCAAGCGCGACCACGACCGTCGGCACGGCCCTGCAAGCGTACACAGGGTCGTCGGAGACGATGACCGCGGACGTGCAGGCCTGGCTCGCCGGCCCGGCGACGAACTTCGGCTGGTTCCACCGCAATACCGAAGGCCCCGGCCCGGACGCGTCCCGCTTCGGCAGTTTCGAAAATGTCGCGGCGTCCCTGCGGCCGATGCTGACGGTCACCTTCACGCCAGTCCCGGAGCCATCGGCCCGGCTACTGGTTGGCGCGCCGCCGCAGGTTGGGCAGCGTGACGGCGGTCGCGGTAGTTCCGAAGCACATCGCTACGCCGCCGGCTGGCCCCCGGGCGTATGGCCGCGAAGTCAACCGTCGGCAACGAACACGAGCGGACGCAGGTGACGCACGCGTGCCACACGTCGATGACGTGCTGTGCAACGTGCCCACGAATACTCGACTCGCCGATGAGGAAGCAAGCGCCTCACTTGCAAAAAACAACTCGTGGCCGATGCTTCACGCGCCCGCCTCTGTGGGAGGACTACCGCGTGGAACTGCGCACCTTACCCGTCGATGACCTTCGACCCGCTCCGTACAATCCGCGGCTCGTCCTGAAGCCCGGCAGCCCCCGCTACCGCAAGCTCGCAGCGAGCCTGCGCGAATTCGGCCTGGTCGAGCCACTCGTATGGAACGAGTCGACTTGCCATGTCGTCGGTGGCCACGCTCGGCTGGCGATCCTGAAGGCCCAGGGCGTCGCTGAAGTTCCGGTTTCGGTTGTGCGCCTGACGTCCGAACGCGAAAAGGCGCTCAACGTCGTCCTCAACAACCTGGAAGCCCAGGGCCGCTACGATCCCGATCGGTTGGCGGATCTGCTCGACGAACTGAGCGAGCTACCCGAACTGGACCTGACCGGCTTCGACCTCGCCGATCTGGCCGACTTGCGTCTCGCGCCGGCCGGCGTCGAATCGGACGAACTCGCGGAGGGCCGCGTCGAAGTCACTTTGACGACGGACGTTGCGACGTACGACCGACTCGCGCCGCAATTGGACGAGTTCGTCGCCGCGTTCGACCTGGAATGCCAGGTTCGCCGACGCTGACGCGCCCGTTGCGAAAAAATGCCTGTCCGGTATGTGTCCGAGCGTCGTTAGTGTACTGCCATTATTGGCCCCGCCGGCGACACGGAACGACACCTGATTCATCGACCATCCATTTCCCTCTCATTGGATCCGTGTCCCCGCGGGTTTTCCGACCCGTCCCGGCCGGTTATCATGACACCTCCGCCGCCCGCGCCGAGGCCGCCGTCATGACTCGCCGCTCGATCGTTGTGGCCCTCCTCGCGGCCACGCCGGCCTTCGCGGTGATCCAACGGCTCATCCCCCTCAAGGAAGTCCTTGCCAGCGAGCAGTACATCGCCGTCGTGGCGGTCGAGACGCTCGACCGGAACAAGCCGAGCGTCGTCTTGACGGTCGCGAACGACCTGAAGGGCAAGGTTCCGTTCCGTCGCCTGCCGGTGCTGCTGACCGGCGACGGCGAGGCGAAGAAGGAACGGCACGTCCCACAACTGCTCGATCGGCTCGCCGAGAAGCAGGAACTCGTGTTGTTCGCCAGCACCCGCGGCAAGCGGACGACGGCGTTCCTGTATGCCAACGGCACCTGGCTGCGACTGACGGGCGTGACCGCGGATCGTCCGGAGGCAACGCGCTTCGAGTTCGCGCACCTGGAACCGTATCTGCGGCGAACGTTCAAGGGCACGACCGACGAGTTGAAGCAGGCCATCATCGACGGCCTGAGCGGTAAGAAGGCCCCGCCGGAGCCGGACGCGCGCGCCGAGCCGGGATTGGGGCCGACCGTCAAGAAGTAGTGATGAGTGCTGAGTTCCGAACACGATGAGGGCGTGGATCGATGACGGTTGTTGTCGCGCTTGTCATCTCAGCACTCAGCACTCAGCACACAGCACTGAGAGTGTGGGCGGTGATCCCGACCCTGAGCGCCCTCGGTCCGCTCGCCATCCTGGCGGCAGTCTTCCCCGCCGTGTTTGGCGCGCTGATGCTGTGGCTGAAGCGCTGGTCGAACTACCTGGGTGCGCTGAGCGCGGCGAGTACGCTCGACTGGCTGCACCGCTACTTCGGCTGGTTCGCCGGCTCGTGGTGGGGCACCGATGCCGGTCTATGGGCGGTCCTTGCCGGCAGCATCGTACCGTTTGCCCTCGCGGCGGCATGGCGCTACCACCGCAACGTCGATGCGATGCAGCCGACCCGCGCCGACCGGGCTACGCTCGGACTCACGGCGATCGCGCTCGCCGCCCTGCTGGCGTGGCGCGGGTACGCCGGGAGCGACCTCCTGCGCTGGCCGTGGCTCGAAGTATGCGTTGCCGCCGCGAGCGCCGCCGGCGCAGGGCTGTACCTCCTCGCGTCGCGTCGCACGGCACCGGCAGCGCTCAGCGGCGAGTCGGTCGCACTGTGGACTCTCCTGACAGCGTGCATCGCGGCGTTGGCCCTGAACGTCGACCGAGCCGCGAATGGTCCGGCGCGGCCGGGCTACGAGTCGCCGAACATCGTCTGGTCGGTGCAACTCGCAGAGCCGGCCCGCTTACACGGGGGCATCACGTGCGATGGCGACCGCGTCTACCTCGGGGCCAACCACGCCAAAGGCTTCGGCGGGTACGGAGCCGTCTACAGCCTCGACCTCAATATCGGCCAGCAGGTCTGGCAGTTCGACAACGGCGGCGACATGAAGCCGGTCTTTTGCACGCCCGCCGTCGCCAGTGGCCGCGTCTTCATCGGCGAAGGCTATCACGAGGACAAGGACTGCCGGCTGTTCTGCCTCGACGCGGCGACGGGAGCGAAGGTGTGGTCCTTCGCGACGGCCAGCCACACCGAGAGCGGCCCGGTCGTCGCCGACGGTCGCGTCTACTTCGGCGCGGGCGACGATGGACTGTACTGCCTCGATGTCGCTACTGGTCAGCGCGTGTGGCACTACGAGGGCTTCCACGTCGACGCGAGTCCGGTCGTGACCGGCGGCCGTGCGTTCGCGTCGAGCGGCAGCGGCGACGGTAACAGGTACAATGCGACGGAATTGTTCTGCCTCGATGCCGCGACCGGCAAGCCCGTCTGGCGGGTGCCGGTCGATCTGTCG
This sequence comes from uncultured Alcaligenaceae bacterium, assembly GCA_964574975.1. Taxonomy (GTDB): domain Bacteria; phylum Planctomycetota; class Planctomycetia; order Gemmatales; family Gemmataceae; genus JAXMAS01. The sequence continues at coordinate 3,710 of CAZNSL010000393.1, forward strand.
GCGTTTGGCGCGTGCGCGGTCGTTGGCGGCAAGGCGTACTTCGGCCTCGGTAACGGCGACTTCGTCAAGAGTCACCCACGGCCGGCCGGGGCGCTCGTGTGCGTGGACGCCAACACGGGCCAGCGACTGTGGCGGTGCGACGTGCCGGACGCAGTGCTGACGCGGCCGGCCGTCGGCGACGGACTGGTCTACTTCGGCAGCCGCGATGGCCACGTCTACGCAGCTGACGCGGTCGACGGCCGCGTGCGATGGAAGGCGAGCCTGGGCGGGCCGGTCGTCGCGTCGCCGGCGCTCGTCGAGGGCCGACTGTATGCCGCCGGTGGCGACGGCCGCCTTGCTCGACTGGACCCGACCAACGGCCGCGAAGTGTGGGCGTTCGACACACCGCGGGCAGCCGGTACGTCGACGGTCGAATTGTGGGCCACTCCGGCAGCAACTGCGAAGAACGGGCGGAACTCGATCGTGCTGGCGGCAACGGCAAGCAACGGCATCGCGTCGACGGGACGCCTGTGGCGGCTCGACGACGCGGAATAAACGATTCGGTGCGCGACTCTTCTACAAAGCGCCGCGAACCGGAGGCGAGTTGCATGGACATCCTCTCCTTCGAACAGGTGCCCACCGGCGGACGCGACGTGGCGGGCGGCAAGGGTGCATCGCTCGCCCGCCTCGCGGCGGTCGGGTTGCCGGTGCCGTCCGGCTTCGTCGTCACGACCGCCGCCTTCCGCCGCCTGCGCGAGCGCGGCCTCGCCGAGATTGCGCCGTCCATCGACGAGGCGTACCGCGCCCTCGGTGGCGGCTCGGTGGCGGTGCGCTCGTCCACGACGGCCGAAGACGCTGCCGACGCCAGCTTCGCCGGCCAGCAGGAAACCGTCCTCGGTGTTACCGGTGAAGCCGCGGTCGTCGAGGCCATCGGCCGCTGCTGGGCGTCGCACGAATGCGAGCGGGCCAGAACCTACCGCCAACGGCAGGGGATCGGCGAGTCGGCGATGGCCGTGGTCGTCCAGCGACTCGTCGAGGCCGAGGTTGCCGGCGTGCTGTTCACGCGCGAACCCGACGACGCGACCGGCCGCACGATGCTCGCCGAGGCGGCGTGGGGTCTCGGCGAGGCCGTCGTCGCCGGCCGCGTGACGCCCGACCGCTTCCGCATCGACTACGCGACGGGCGTAGTCGTCGAACGCCATGCCGGGGCGAAGACCATTCGCATCTGTGCCGCGGGCGAGGTGCCGGTCGCGTCGGAAGACCGATCGCGGTTGTGCCTGACCGACTCGCAGATCGCGGAATTGGCCGACCTGGGCCGCCGCGTCGAGGCGGTGGACGGCGAGCCGCGCGACATCGAGTGGGCATGGGCGAGCGGCCAACTGTGGCTGTTGCAGGCCCGGCCAATCACAGCGACCGGGGCCGTCGAGCGCGAGCGCGTCCGCCAGGAGGAAGTCGCAGCCTTGGCGAAACGCGCCGAGCCGGGCGGCACCGTCTGGGCGAAGTTCAACCTCGCTGAGGTGCTGCCGGCCCCGACGCCGATGACGTGGGCGGTCGTGCAACGGCTCCTGTCTGCATCCGGTGGCATGGGCCGCATGTATCGCGACTTCGGCTACTCGCCGGACCCGTCGCTCGGCGACACCGGCGTCTACGACCTGATTGCGGGCCGGCCGTACTGCAACCTGAGCCGCGAACCGCGGATGTACGCCGCGCGGATACCGTTCGGCCACCCGTTCGCGGAACTGAAGGCCGACCCCACGAAGGCGATGTACCCGACGGCGAAACTACTGCCGGAACGTGTCGGCCTCGGCTTCTACCTGACGCTCACGTGGAAGCTGTGGCGCGCGACCGTTGCATCGCGGCGCATGAACGGCTTCCTGCGCACGTTTGCCGACCGCTTCCGCCGCGACATCCTGCCGGCCTACTTGCGGGATGTCGCCGCCATGGAAGCGACCGACCTATCGGCCATGCCGGCCGACGCTGCGATCGCCCGCTTCGAGACCTGGACCGAGCGAGTCCTGGGCGAATTCGCCCGCGATAGCCTCAAGTCAACGGCGCTGGCTGCGCTGGCCCTCGCCAACCTGGGCACGGCCGGGCCGGTGGCCGCGATGGACGCAACGCCCGACCCGGAGGCCGACTTGCCGGCAGCTTTGCGTGCGTTGGCCGATGGTCGGCTGACGGAGACGGCATTCCTGGAGCGGTTCGGC
>CAZNSL010000394.1:0-5892 GCA_964574975.1 uncultured Alcaligenaceae bacterium
GTGGCGGTAAGCCGGGTCGGCCGTCCAAAGGCGTCCGAGTCGCATTAATTGAAACTAACTATCTTTCAAGGAAAAAAGCTGCGAAGCGGCGTCGGTCCCCCCCCGATTTCGGACTAGGCCGACCCCCTTGTTGTTGTGCGTGTTGCATTTTCCTGCGGGCGGGTCGGAGTGACTTTCCGCCGGGTCCGGCGAACGGGCCGAGAGTGCCGGTCGAAAAATCCGCCGGCAAAAAAAAAATCCCGTACGGGATTGAATGGGCCGGAACCGACGGCAGATGCCCCGCCATCAAACCGTGACCGATGTACGCCGCCCCTCATTGGCGGGTGCGGGGGCAGGGACGGAGCATGCGCTCGGTGCGGCCTCCGGGGAAGTGGTCGTGGAAGAACTTGTACAGTAGGTGTTCGCCCATCTTGCTTGCGGCCGCCAGGCGCAGCGGTTTGAGCGGCAGCCGCCAGTCTATTTGCTTGCACTTGTCGGCCCACACCGTCACCGAAGGCGCTTGGCCTACCGTCATTTGGCGTGCCGCTGCTTGTCAACTTCTGCGGCCATTGTGGCGATGAAATCAAGGGTGTCGTCGTGATCGGGATTGGCGACGAGCTTGCCGTGATCCCATCAACGGAAATCGGCGGTGACGCCGCCCGCCGCTCAGGATGAGCTTTGACCCGTCGCAGAGGAAAGAGGCAGGCGAAGGCCAAGATGAAAACTAGCGAACCGCACGCTGGGAGATCTCGCCGTAGAGAGCAATCACACCAGGCCGGTCGTCGCAGTTCCGCATGTCCAAGCTTTCGTTCCACATGCCTTGGCCGTGACGGTCAACCGAGCCGCTCTTAGTCTGGGCCGGCCGGATCGGGGCGACGGCCCGCCGCAATTCGTGGCAGATGGTGTAGTGGCGAAGTTCCCCGCCTCTCAGGTAGACTTGCACCCAAGCTTCCTTGCGAGCGTCGTTATTGCCGTAGAACAGGCACCAGACTTCGTCGACGCATAGGCGAATCGCCGAACGGATGCGCAAGCGGGTCTCGTTGTCCTTCGCCACCGCCAGAGACTCCAATTCGCCCCTAGCTTTCCGCAAGCTTCCGGCGGTGATCCGCCGTCGTTCTTCGGCCAAGCCTTCCGACAACCGCCCCCGTTCCGCCTCTAGCTGTTTTGATCGATTAAGGGGCGGTTGTCAGTCGGCGAAGACTTCGGCGAACCGTTCACGTAGTTTTTCGGTCGCTTCCACTACCCTTCCCCACGGCCGACTTGCATATAGTTTCATCAAACTGTCCTTCGTCACCTGCCCCCGCCGTGCGTGAATGCTGGTCAACTCGTCACCGGCTATCGGCCGCAAATACTCCTGAGAAGCCTTGCGTAACCACTTGCCGGTTAAGTCGGGAAAATTAGGGTCAACTTTCTTTGCAGCCCGTAGGCAGTTTTTCCAAAGGTTAGCGACACGGTATGACTTGTTCCCGCCCTCCGTTGGCGCAGTGAGTGGCCTTCCCGTTTCGGCGATGAAGACGAGCGGTGTAACCGTTCCCGTCCTGGCGACGATCTTCGCCCGGCGTTCTAGCAGCAGCTTCAAGGCGGCGACTGTTTCGGGCCAGAGCTTATGCAGGCCAGGCGTGCCGGTCTTCCCCCTCTCCATCACGATCCACCAGTCCCCCCGCTCGTGGGCAATTCCCGGGACCGGCGGGGCTTTGTCTTGGAAGATGTGGCCGATTTCAAGGTCGCCGAAATCTGCCTCTTGGTAGGCACAGTTGAGGCCAAGCGCAACCATCGGCCTGACGAGTGGGCTTGCGACTTGCCAAATAGTCCGAAGCTGATCAACCGTCCACACGGGCAGGACCAGTGCCTCTTGCTTGCCCTTCACTTTGAGCTTGATCCGGCCCCACCCCTTCGGCTTAGGGGTGTCACGGTTATCTTCGGCCCAGTCTAGGACTTCGTGCAGCCGCTCCCACAGCTTCCGCCGGGTGACCGGCGACAGGCTCTTGCCCTTTACACTTAGCGTTCTTGCGCTTGCGAGCGTGTCGGCCGCAGTCTCCAAGTCGTCACGGGTTCGGATGACGAGCGTCGGGAACAGCCGTTCAAGGGTCTTCACCTGTCCGGCCTTCGTCGCCGTCCAAGCTGAGCCGCCCCCTTTCCTTTCCAACCGCTGACGGAATTGGGCCAACAGCTCTGCGAGAGTCGGCGTGGACGAGTCCGGCTGGCGGGCGTCGGGCAGGTCTTCGTCAACCGCCTTCATCGCCTCGGCGACGGCTTCCCGACGAATCTTGCCGTAGGCCGCATAGGTGGCTTGCTGGCGTTCCGGTTCGTCGGTGGTAATCGGGATGAGGTTGCCGAACCGCTCTCGCAGCCCTTCAAGCCGGTAGAGCAGGCCGTCGTCGGCGGGGTGGGCCGGAACCGTTGCCTTGGCGTCGCCACGTGCGATGGCCTTGGCGATAGCTAGGGTCTCGGCCGTCCAGTAGCCGGGGTCGGCTTTCACCCCGGCCCATAGCTGTTCGAGCCGAGCGTTCTTGACGGTGGCGTCTCGCTCGGAGCGGCCGAGTAGGAACTTGCTTTGGCTCTTGGCATCCTTGGCGTAGCCGATGCTGCGGACGAAAACGCCTTTGGTTTGGTCGTAAGTGAGCCTGGCCATCGCATCAAATCCCGTTTATATCGGAACCTATCGGAACCCAAGAGTTCCGATCCCAGCCCCAACATACCAGAATTTCCTGCGAAATACAACAATAGAAGCGGAAGTGTATGGGAATCGAACCCACTGCGAGCGGTCGTCCCACCCGCCACGAGTTTTGAAGACTCGGCCCGGCACCAGCCGTGGAAACACTTCCGAAGCGTAGCGCTACTTTCTAAACGTCCTCGTCATGGGGTCGTTACCCTCGTCAGCCTTTGCGCGTCCGTTGGCCGCGAGATGCTCCAATAACAAGTATACGGCTTCCATCTCGTCGCCGGCCCCAACAGCCGTCGCCACTTGCTCAGCCGTCTGCGGCGACGCCGCGAGTGCCCCAATCACGTTGGATTGAAGTGCGAGAACGTTTGCCGCCGCCTTTTTGCCGGCCTCGACTCCCGGCTGGTGGTAGGCGTTGATACCGACCAATGAAGCGTACAGGCCCACCGCCCGCTCGAATAGCGCGATCAGCGCGCCTACGGTGCGGGCGTGGGCCCGCGCGACGGGAATAGTCACCGGATCGCGGTCGGTAGCGAAGAGAGCCATGCGCGTGCCGGGCAGGAATCCGTGGAGGTAATCGCCGGCCGTCACGCCTGGTTCGACCTCCTGAGCCGAACCGCCGTCTTCCAGCACGCGGACGAACACGGCAAAGAAGTTGTTCACTCCGTCGCGTAGTTGCTGGACATATGCGTGCTGGTCAGTTGAACCCTTGTTGCCGTACACGGCGATGCCCTGGTCGACTCGGTTCCCCGCGAGGTCGAGACGCTTGCCGAGCGACTCCATGACGAGTTGTTGGAGGTAGCGGCTGAAGAGGAGCAACCGATCCTTGTAAGGAAGAACGACCATGTCCTTCTGGCCTTTGCCGCCGGTTGCGTGGTACCAGGCCAGGGCCAACATCGCGGCGGGGTTCTTGCGAGTCGAGTGCGACCGAGTTGCAACATCGCAGGAGGCCGCCCCGGCGATCATATCGGCGATGTCGAGACCTTGTAGGGCGGCCGGGATCAATCCCACGGGACCGAGTTCACTGGTGCGTCCGCCGACCCAGTCCCACATCGGGAATCGTGCCAGCCATCCTTCGCGAACGGCTTGCTCGTCGAGGTGTGACCCCGCCCCCGTGATGGCGACAGCGTGAGACGCAAACGTGAGACCCACTGCTACGTAGGCATTGGCGACGAGTGTCATACCGTTGCGCGGCTCTGGTGTGCTGCCGCTCTTGCTAATGACCAAGACCAAAGTCTCGGCAAGCTTGCCCTGCAAGTGCGCCAGGACGCGGGCGATGCCGTCGGGGTCGGTATTATCGATGAAGTGGACGGCCATCCGGTCGGTCGTCGGGTTGCCGAGTGCGTCGGCGACGAACTGCGGTCCGAGTGCCGACCCGCCGATTCCGATAGAGAGGACACGGTTGAACTTCGCTGCTTTCGGCGGCTTGACCGTACCCGAATGGACATCGGCGGCGAAGGCCCGAATCCGTTCGAAGGTGTCGCGGATTTCAGCGGTGATTTCGGCTGTCGGCGCGAGTTCAGGGGCACGTAGCCAGTAGTGGCCAACCATGCGCTTCTCGTCGGGGTTGGCCTCCGCCCCACGCTCGAGACCGTCCATTGCAGCGAAGGCTGCCTGCATGGGGGCCTCCATCGCGGCGAGGAAGTCGTCGCCGTATTTCATGCGGCTCAAGTCGAGCGTCAAGCCGAGGTCCGGCACACTCACGAGACGGGTGCAATAGAGTCGCCATAGTTCGCGGGGGGTCATGGAGATTCCTCGCGGAAGGGTCGGTGCGGTTGGCATACGGACCTGGCGGTCAAATGGCTTCCAGCACCGGAACCTTACCGAGCAGTTCCTTCACGACATCCGCGACGCCCTTCCCTTCGATCTCGGCTTCCGGCCGAACGATCAACCGATGGCCCAGGACTCCCAGTGTCACCGCCTGCACGTCCTCGTGAGTGCAATAATGCCGACCGTCCAGTAGCGCCCTCGCCCGGGCGCACCGCAACAGGTTGAGCGCTGCCCGCGGGCTGGCCCCCAGCGCCACATCGGGGTGGTTGCGGCTGGCTTCCGCCAGCGACACGATGTAATGCAACAGCGTTTCGGCCGCGAACACTCCCCCAAGCTGTGCCTGCAACTCCAATAGCTCCTCCGGTCGGAACAACTGCGCCGGCTCCTCGACTGCCTTCGACAGCAGACGCAACATTGCGACCTCAGGCTCGTGGCCGGGGTAACCCATCGGGACGCGCAGGAGGAATCTGTCGAGTTGCGCCTCCGGCAGCCGATACACGCCCTCCTGTTCCACCGGGTTTTGCGTTGCTAACACCAGAAACGGCTTAGGCAGGGCGAGCGTCGTCCCTTCGATTGTGACCTGATTTTCCTGCATGGCTTCGAGCAGTGCCGATTGCGTCTTAGCCGGTGCCCGATTCACCTCGTCCGCGAGCAACACCTGACAGAAGATTGGTCCTTTCCGCAGCGAAAACTCGTTAGCCTTACGGTCGTAAACGTAGGTGCCCGTCACGTCGCTGGGCAGTAGGTCCGGCGTGAACTGGATGCGCTGATACTGGCCGCCGAGGATGCGGGCGAACGCCTTCGACAACGTGGTCTTGGCGACGCCCGGTACACCTTCCAGGAGGACGTGGCCGTTGGCGAACAGGGCGATCAGCAGTTGTTCCGTAACGCCGCCCATACCGACGACGACTTTGGCGACCTCAGCCTGGACGCGCTCCTTTAACCCGCGGACGCGCGCGGCGAGTTGGCGCGTCGGCGAGATGTCGTCGCGGCCAGTCGAGTGCAATTCGGACATGGTGTGCGGGGAAAACTCCGACGGGGAGCGATGCGTGTACCCTACCGGATCGAAGCGGTTGCGTCTAATCGCAACGTACCGCTAGCGACGGCCGACGACATTTCCCACAACTCATCCGTGATACGCGTAAGGTCGCGGGCCGTGACGCGGGAGTCGGCACTGGTAGTGATGCTCCACAGGCAGTGAACGCGTCTCGACCAGGTCCGGCGATTCCGCCAGCCATCGGCCTCGATTACGATCGGCCCAGAAGTCACGCCAAGTGACGCAAACGTTTGCCGAGCGAGTTCCCGCGCGGCCTCGGCCAGGTTGCCCTGGGCCAATAGCTCATCGCCGCGCCGGTCGAGATCGATGGAGAGCGAAGCTCCCGATGCTGCGAGCGGCAACCGCTCGCGGTGCTGCCGACCGTGGATGAAGCAGTACAGACCCCACGCCAGGAGGGCGAGCGTGACGATGAAGATCGTCGTCC
>CAZNSL010000395.1:0-466 GCA_964574975.1 uncultured Alcaligenaceae bacterium
CGCGGTGCTCTCCCACATCCTCGAGGCCGTGTGCGACGCCGGGGACGAGGTGGTTCGGATGACTCGTCAGCAGCGATCCGTCGGTAGCGTAGTCGGCGAGCCAGTCGCGCGGGAAGTAGCCGCGCTCGGCCAGGGCGGCGTACAGGATGGCGACGCCGTGGCCCTTGCTCAACAGGAACCGATCGCGCTCCGGCCAGTCGGGCCGGGCCGGGTCGAGGCGCAGGTACTCGCCGTACAACACCGCGAGCAGGTCGGCCATCGACAGGCAACTACCAACGTGCGACGCCTTGGCCGCCGCCAGCATGGTGACGGCTTGCCGCCGCAGCGTGCGGGCGAAGTCGGCGGCGGGGTCTGTCGGGAGGGAGTTGACCATGTGGTCGCAGCGGTCCCGTAGGGTGGGGCCGGGGGGGGGGGGGCGCACCGGGCAAAGAAATAGGGGTGAAGGGGGGGGGGGGGGACGGACCCC
>CAZNSL010000395.1:476-5887 GCA_964574975.1 uncultured Alcaligenaceae bacterium
GCCCCGCCTCTCCCCCTCGTGTGTCTTTGGGTGGGCCCGGGGCCCCGCCCCCCCCCCCCCCCCGCGCCCCCACCCTACGGGACGAACTGCCTTCGCTCGGCCGCGTGGCGGTCGCGGTGCAGGAAGACGAAATTCGTCGCCATCGTCGTGTCGTCGATGGTCGGGCACGGCACCAGTTGCCGGCCGGGGGCCGCGATGAAACAGTCGTATCCGAAGGCCGACATGAGCTCGATGACCTGGTTCGGATGATAGCCGAACGAGCCGGCCCATTTCCGCAACAATTCGCAGACGATCGCCGGCCGGTGATGCCGCAGTGTCTCGACGGCCCCGCGCAGGACGAACAGTTCGGCTCCCTCCACGTCGATCTTCAACAGGTCCGGACCGGCCGGGAGCGTGGCGGCCACGTCGTCGAGGCGCTGGACGCGGCAACGAACCTCGCGGACGCTCGGCCGGCCGCTCTGGTTGGCCGCAGACGCGCCGCCACTGCCTTCGGGGTAGACGTAAAACGTCAACTCCTCGTCGCGCTCGCCGAGGCCGCGATCGACCACCGTGACGTTCGGCAGCCCGTTCAGCGCGAGGTTGGCTTTCAGTTGTGCGAGCGTCGCCGGCACCGGCTCGAAGGCGACGACGTGGGCCGTCGGATCGGCAGCCGCGAGGTGCAGCGCGTACCAGCCGACGTTCGCACCCACGTCGTAGATCACAGCCCCTGGTGCGGCGAGCGCGGCGATCATCGCGCCGTCGTCGCCCTCGAACGAGCCGAAGTTGAGCGCCTCCAAAGCCGGCTGCCGCTGGTCGTCCGGGTCGAGCCGGAAGCGCACGCCGGCTTGCGAGACGAAGACGACGCCGGCCGCGTCGATCTCGATGCAGCGGATTTCACCAGTGAGCAGCGACGGGTACTCGAAGAGGCGCGCGTGCAGGGCGTGCATCGCCTCGATGTACCCATGCTTGCCGAGTTCGCCGGCGCGGAAGCGGGCGAGCGTTGCGCTCAGCGAAAGCTCTGGAGCGTCCGTTGGAAGCCCTCCCGGATCGGCGTCGTCGGCCGCCAGCCGAGGCCGCGCAGGCGCGTCGTGTCGGGGACGCTGCGCGCCACCGGACTTTCGAGGTAGCCGGTGGGTCGTTCGATGTCCGGCGGGCGAACGGCCTTGACCTCGACCATCTCGGCGACGAGTTCGGCCAGTTCGCGGATCGACAATTCGCCATCCTCGTCGCCGACGTTGTACGGCGTGCCGGGCGTGCCCTTGAGAAGCACCGTGAAGAAGCCGACTGTCGCGTCGGCGAGGTAGCAGAACGCTCGCCGGGCCGATCCGTCGCTCTTGAGGACGATGTCGCGGCCGGTCAGTGCGTCGGCGACGAAATCGGCGTACACGCGGCCATCGTCCAATGCGAAGCCGGGGCCGTAAGTGTGAAACGGCCGAACGATGACGGCCCGCACGCCGTATTGGCGCGCGTACGACACGCACAGCGTCTCAGCGGCGCGCTTCGACTCGGCGTAGCAGGAGCGCACGTCGGCCGGATCGACGCGACCCACGGTCGTTTCGGCAATCGGCTGGGCTTCGGGCGGCACGGTGCCGTACACCTCGCTCGTGCTGAAGTAGAGCAAGCGGGCCATATCGCGGCGGGCGACTTCGAGCAGGTGGTACGACCCCAGCACGTTGGCCGTCATCGTGCCCACGGGGTCGGTGCCGTAGAACTTCGGGCTGGCCTGACTCGCCGCGTGGACGATGACATCGGCTCGCAGGTTCATCGGCGGCGGCCGGCTTACGTCCTGCTCGACGAAGCGCAGATCGCCGCGGCCGGCGTGGTGGGCGAAGCGAGCCGTCGCCTTCGCCAGCGTCCGCACCAGGCCGACGACGCGGACACCGAGGCCAAGGCGGTCGTTCAGTTCGAGCAGCGTCTCGACGAGGTAGGCCGGCAGGAACCCGGCCGCGCCGGCGACGAAGACAGTCGCGCCGCGCAGGTCGTCCCACGGTAGATCCGCGGCGGCGACGCTGGCGATGTCCTCGGCGACGATCGGGTTGCGGGTCGGCATCACGCCAGCTTCAGCGGCCGCGATTTGGCGAGGTCGCGGAACACCGTCAGCATGTAGTCGAGCTTCGCCGGCGTCAAGCCGGGGTAGACGCCGACCCAGAACACGTCGTTCATCACCCGATCGGTGTTCGCCAGATCGCCGACGACGCGGCAGTTGATGCCCCGATACGCCGGCTGCTTTAACAGGTTGCCGGCGAACAGGAGCCGAGTCGCCACCTTGCGCGACTCCAGGTACGTCACGGCGTCGTTGCGGGTGAACGGCGCGTCCTGGCGCACCGCGATCGGGAAGCCGAACCAGCTTGGGTCGCTGTTGGGAGTCGCTTCGGGAAGAATGAAGAACTCCTCGAACTCGCGGAGCGCCGCATGGAGGGTTGCGAAGTTGCTTTTGCGGGCCGCGATGAAGCCCGGCAACTTGCGCAACTGGGCGACGCCGACGGCCGCCTGCATGTCGGTGGCCTTGAGGTTGTAGCCGACGTGCGAGTAGATGTACTTGTGGTCGTAGCCGTGCGGCAGGTCGCCGAGTTGCCAGTCGAACCGCTTGCCGCAAGTGTTGTCCTTGCCGGGGTCGCACCAACACGACCTCCCCCAGTCGCGGAAGGACGCGGCGATCGTCTTCAGCTTCGGCGCGTCGGTCAGTACCGCGCCGCCTTCGCCCATCGTCATGTGGTGCGCCGGGTAGAAGCTCACCGTCGCCAGGTCGCCAAACTGGCCGACGTGGCGGCCGGCGTACGTCGAACCCACAGCATCGCAGCAGTCCTCCACCAACCACAGATCGTGCTTCCGGCAAAACGCGGTGACGGTGGCGAGGTCGAACGGGTTACCGAGCGTGTGGGCAAGCATCACCGCCCGCGTCTTCGGCGACCGGGCCGCGTCGAGCTGCGTCACGTCCACGTTGTACGTCGGGACGTGGACGTCCACGAACACCGGCACCAAGCCGTTCTGGATCGCCGGGTTGACGGTGGTCGGGAAACCGGCCGCGACCGTGATGACCTCGTCGCCGGGCCTCAGCCGCTCGTCGCCGAGGGCCGGCGATGTCAGCGCCGTCAGCGCGACCAGGTTGGCGGAGGAGCCGCTGTTGACTAGCAGACAGTGCCGCAGGCCGAAGACCCTGGCGAAGTCGCATTCGAACTCGGCAGCAAAGCGGCCGGCCGTCAGCCAGAAGTCGAGGGCGCTATCGACGAGCGTCGTCAGTTCGTCGGCGTCGAAGACGCGGCCGGCGTACGGCACCGGCGACGTGCCTGGCTCGAACGGCTTGTCGGCGAACGCGGCGGCGTGGTACTGCCCGACGAGGGCGCGAATCTCGGCCCGCAGTTCGTCGGGGGTTTTCGGCATCTGTCGCGAACCTCAATCGTGCGGCAGCCGTGACGCCGCGAGCCGAGCTTGCGAGGGGAGCGACCGCTCGCCTCGCACGCTCGGCTCGCGGCGTCGCGGGTTATTGGTGCCGATCACGGTAATACCTGATTTGCTCGCGGCACGCGGCGCGAGCATCGAACGCCGGCCCTTGCTGGTGCCGGGCGCGATACCATGCCACCGCTTCGGCAATCGCCTCGGCCGGCGTGAACCGCGGCGTCCAGCCGAGTTCGGTCGTCGCCTTGGTAATGTCGAGTTGGAGAAGCGCCGCCTCGTGCCCCCCGGCCTCGTCCGGCGACGGGCGGTGCTCCCAGCGGCCGTCGCCCCACTCCTTCACGACGATGTCGGCGACCTCACCGACGGTCAAATGTCCCGACGGGGGCGGGCCGAAGTTGTAGGCGTCGGCGGACCGCGTCGGATCGTCCAGTTGCCGGGCTGCCAACAGCAGGTAGCCGGACAGCGGTTCGAGGACGTGCTGCCACGGCCGCACCGCTGCGGGGTTGCGCACCGCGATCGGCTCGCCGCGTTCCAAGGCCCGGACGCAATCGGGCAGGATGCGGTCCTCGGCCCAGTCGCCACCGCCGATCACGTTACCGGCCCGCGCACTCGATAGGCTCGGCCCATCGACGAAGTACGACCGCCGCCACGCCGCCACGGCCAACTCGGCCGCGCCTTTGCTCGACGAGTACGGGTCGTGCCCACCCATCGCGTCCGTCTCGCGGAAGGCGGTGCCCCGGCCTGCGTTCTCGTAACACTTGTCGGACGTGATGACCTGACAGACCCGCACGCTCGGCATCGCCCGCACCGCCTCGAGCAGGTTGACGGTGCCGAGGACGTTCGTCTCCCACGTCGTCCGCGGCTCGCGGTAGCTGCGGCGTACAAGCGACTGCGCCGCCAGGTGGAAGACGATTTCGGGGCGGAAGGACTGCGTGAGCGCCACCAGCCGAGTGGCGTCGCGCACGTCGGCGAGCGCCTCGGCCGCCAACAGTTCGCCGACGTTTGCCTCGGCGTACAGGCTCGGCTCCGTGGGCGGCGGCAGCGAGAAGCCCGCCACCTCGGCCCCCAGTTCCTTGAGCCACAGGACCAGCCACGCGCCCTTGAAGCCGGTGTGCCCGGTGACGAGGACGCGGCGGCCGGCGTAGGCAGCCGGCCAATCGCTCACGCCCACACCTTCCACGGGGCCGCGTTGGCGTTCCACATCTCGTTGAGCGTCAGGTATTCGCGGTAGGTGTCCATCGCGAAGAAGAAGCCGGCGTGGCGGTACGCCACGAGTTGGCCATCGGCGGCCAGCCGCTCCAGCGGCTCGCGCTCCAAGACGCAGTCGTCGCCGCCGAGTCGGTCGAACACCTTGCGGTGGAACACGAAGTAGCCGGCGTTCACCCAGCCGTCGGCCTGCGGCTTCTCCGCGAACCGCTGGACCGTGCCGTCGGCGTCCAGGTCCAACAGGCCGAAGCGCGACTGCGGCTTCACGGTCGTCACGGTCGCTAGCCGGCCGTGCGACTTGTGGAAGTCGATGACCGCGCCGACGTTCACGTCCGACAGGCCATCGCCGTAGGTGACCATGAACAGGTCGTCCTTGACGTAGCGCTCGATCCGCTTGACGCGGCCGCCGGTCATGGTGTCCTCGCCGGTGTCGGCGAGGGTGACGCTGAAATCCTGCTCCTCGTGGGCGCTGTGGTAGTCGAGGGCGGGCGTGCGGCCGAGGTGGATCGTGAAGTCGTTGGTCATCGCCTCGTAGTCGAGGAAGTACTGCTTGATCATTCGGCCGCGGTAGCCGAGGCAGAGGACGAACTCGCGGTGGCCGTAGTGGCCGAACGCCTTCATGATGTGCCAGACGACCGGCCGGCCGCCGACATCGACCATCGGCTTCGGGCGGTACTCCGTCTCCTCGCGCATGCGAGTGCCCTGGCCGCCGCAGAGGATGACGACTTTCACGGCTGCCCCTCTGCGAAAAATGGGACACTTCCAAACTGTTCACGAGCCGCCGAGCGGGGGGGGGGGGGCCCCCCCGCCACGCCCAGCACACGGGGGGG
>CAZNSL010000396.1:0-5873 GCA_964574975.1 uncultured Alcaligenaceae bacterium
GCTTGTGTGCCCGCTCCGGTTTCATGTCGAGTCGCGTACAGATCTCACCGTAACTGTCCCCCCCGAGCAGCGCGCGAACCACGTCGGCCGACAGGGGGTCGAGTTTTTCCAGGCAGCCGGCGAGCGTCGTTCGCCGCTCGTCGTCGAGGACCGGATGCTCGGCCGCGACGGACTTGCCGTCCACGGGATCCTCGCCGCCGAGCTCGGCCATCTTCTTCTTGCGGGCGAGATCGATCATCGCGTTCCGGGAGATCTGGTACAGCCAGGCCCGGAAGTTGCCGCCGCGGAAGCCGGTCGGGGCGCTGGCCCAGACCTTCTTCCAGATGTCTTGGTGCAGGTCGTCCACCTCGCCGCGCGGGGCCCGGGCGTTGAGGAAGGACAACAGCGGCCGCGAGTGCCGCAGGTACAGCGCATCGAACGCCCGCCGGGCGGCGGCGGCGTCCGCGTCGCGGGAGCAGACGCGCGCGATCAGGTCTTCGTCGGCGGTCGGCAGCCCGGCGGGGGGGCTGGTTGTGCGGGTCATACCCACAGTTTCAACCCCCGGAGGGGTGGTGTCAAGCACCGGCCCCGATCTCATATCTCAAATCGGAATTCCCCAACCTAGTAGCAGGGCACCTTTCGGACCACGGGAACGTACTTCTTGTACGGCACCTGCACGTCGCGGTAGCAGGTCTGGTAGACGCAGTACGGGTTGCCGCAGTGGTCGTAGTAGGTGACCGGCTTCTGGTAGGCTTCCGTACACGTCTTGTAGCAGATGACGCATTCGTAGGAGGTTACGTACTTGTAGTGGCAGTAGTCGCCGGCGAAGGCCGATGCGCCGGTGAGGCCGAGGACGCCGGTCAGGAGGAACTTGCGGATCGCGATCATGGGTATCTCCGGTTCGGATGTCGTTTGCGTGCGTTCGGTTCGTCCCTTCACACCGGGCAACGCGGGGGAAGCGAGCGTCTTCCCAAAAAATGCCGAAACGCCGTTCCGGCGCGGGGATCGTGGGACGTAAACGGCCGTCCACGGCCCGCGACGCCGGACGCGACATGAATGGGATGGCGCAAATCGTCCCGCAACACCCGGCGTAAGCTATGCTTGGAAACGACTCGATTGCCGTAGGCCGGTTGCGGTCGGCCGACGGCCGTGTTACGCTTACGAGGACTCCTCCTCGGCCTACCGCTCAGGATGCTGCCTCCGCGATGAGCTTGGCCACGGCCCAAGATCTGTTCGACGACTTGCGGCGCACACAGCTTCTCCGCCACGGAGAGTTGGAACCATTAGTGGCAGAATTGGGCCACCTTCTCTCCGCTCAGCAACTCGCCAACGAACTCGTCCATCGCCAGGTCCTCACGCAATTCCAGGCCGACCAGCTTCTCGGCGGTTTCGGCCACGACCTCGTCCTCGGCCCGTACCGACTCATGGAAGTGATCGGCGAGGGCGGTATGGGATACGTCTTCAAGGCGTATCACGCGCGGCTGAATCGCGTCGTTGCCCTGAAGATGATCCGCGAGGAATTGCTCTCCAACCAACCGGACGCCATGCGGCGGTTCCAGCGCGAGGCCCAGGCCATCGCGGCATTGATGCACCCCAACGTCGTCGTTCTCTACGACGCCGACGAGATCAACGGCATCAACTTCCTGGCGATGGAGTACATCGAGGGGACCGACCTCGCTCGGAAGGTTCAACTGGAAGGCCCGCTGCCCGTCGCTATGGCCTGCAACTATATCCGCCAGGCCGCCCAGGGACTCCAGCACGCTTTCGAGAACGGGCTGGTTCACCGCGACATCAAGCCGTCGAACCTGTATCTCACCCGGCCCGGCGTGAGCCGACCAACCTTACGCAAGTCCGGCCCCGCCACACCGACTCCGATGCCCGTCGGGGCGCGGTCGAGCCCCGCTGGGGCCGGCTTGATCAAGATCTTGGACATGGGCTTGGCCCGGCTCAACGCTGGCGATGACACCCGCGTCAGTACGCTCACACAGGTCGGGTCCGTCATTGGTACCCCCGACTTCATCGCTCCCGAACAGGCCCGGGACGCCACCAAGGCGGACATCCGTTCGGACCTGTACAGTCTCGGCTGCACGTTCTACTTCCTGCTGACCGGCCGGCCGCCGTTCCCCGATGGCTCGCCGGCCGAG
This sequence comes from uncultured Alcaligenaceae bacterium, assembly GCA_964574975.1. Classification (GTDB taxonomy): domain Bacteria; phylum Planctomycetota; class Planctomycetia; order Gemmatales; family Gemmataceae; genus JAXMAS01. The sequence goes on from CAZNSL010000396.1 coordinate 2,124, forward strand.
AAGCTGGCCAAACACCAACTCGATGCGCCGACGCCGCTGGAGAGTATCCGTCGCGGCGTGCCGTTCGAGGTACTGGCGATCGTCCAGCGGTTGATGGAAAAGCGCGAGCAGAGTCGCTTCCAGACACCCCAGGATTTGATCGACGCACTCGGCCCGGTCGAGGCCCTACTGTCGTCCGGCACGCCATCGGGCAAGCCGACGGAGGTCGTCTTCGCCAAGTCGATCGCTAACGATCCGTCGACCAAAACGCAGGTATTCGGCCTCGACACTTTGGCGATCCCGGCCCGGAAGACGGCGGTCATCCAGGCCCATGGCACGGCGACCTACGTCTCCGCCCTCGCCTATTCGGCCGATGGCAGACTACTCGCCTCCGGCGGGCTGGACGGCATGGTAAAGCTGTGGAACGTCGCCGGCTCCCGCCCGGAGGAGGTGAACAGCCTCCAGGGCCGGCTGGGCGAGGTGGCGGCCCTGGCGTTCTCGCCGAAACAGGATTTCCTCCTGTCCGGTTCGTCGGCAGTCATGGACGGCCATCTGTGGCGGTGGGACTACCGCATCAAAGACGTGACCAAGAGCCGTGCGGTGTTACCGGATGAGCCGTTCCGCGTCGATGCCCTGGCGTTTAGTCGCGACGGCAAGCGAATCGCCGCGTGCGCCGAAACTCTGGTGACGTTCTGGGATGTCGGCCGGTCGATCGCACTCGAAAAGAAGATCCAGGCCCACACGGCCGATGTGAAGGCACTCGCTTTCAGCCCGGACAGTAAGCGGGTGGCCCTGGTGTGCGACGACGGTTCGGTCCACGTCTGGGAGTTCGGCTGGTTTCGTCCGAAGCGTAAGTGCGTTTATGCGAACCACAAGTCGTCGGCCACCTGCTTGGCGTTCTCGCCGGACGGCCCGCTGGTGGCGACGGCCGGCTCCGACCGCGAGGTACGTCTGTGGGACACTTCGAAACCGACCGGCGACGCCATAGGCGTGATGCGTGGCCACGCTGCAGCGGTGCGGTTGGTGCAGTTCGGCCCGCGCGGTAACCTGGTCCTGACAGTCGGCGATGGTGGACAGGCGATCCTGTGGGACGTGGCCACGCAGAAACCGGTGCGCGAGTGGCAGTTCGACAGGTCGCGGGCCTTGGGCCTGGCGGTGTCACCGGACCTGACCTACCTGGCCACCGGTCTGACCGACGGCACAGTCCACATCTACGACCTGGAGTTGATGCTGGTCGATCAGATGCCCAAGACACTGGCGACGGTCTGAAGTCGTGTGCAGCGTGCAGTGCATACTGCACATTGCACACGGATCAATAGCCTGGGTCGTCGAACGATGACCACGCCGTTTCGCCGGTACGAGTGACGACCTTCGCCTCGCGGTCCGGGTCGCTCGGCGGTACGGACGGGCTGGCCTCCAGTGGTATCGCGGACGGCGCGAGCAGTTCTCGCGTTCCCGGCCGTAGCATCACCGCAGCAACGAAGAGCGGATAAGCGGCGAACAGCAATTGGATCAGCGGTTCCGTCGAGAGCGGGTCGAGGACACCGCGGATCAGCGCGGCGTCGTTGGGGTACAAACGAATCAGCGAATCCAGGTACGCTCGGCCGATCGGAACTTCCCACAGGCCGAGGTACGCCGCGTTGACGAGCTTTTGTGCCACGCTCAAGCCCGCGTAGCCAAGCAAGAGCGGGATGGCCGAGCGGTTGCGCTTGAGAATCGCGACGCCCCCGGCGATCAGCAAGAGCGACGTGAGCAGGTCAACCACTTGGTTGGCCTGACCGTGCCAGCGGGTCGACGGCAACCTCCGAACGAGATGGTCGCGCAGGCCGTCGCGGATTTCGATGGAACGTCCCAGTGACCGTGCCATCGCCTGCAGGTCCGGGTTGCTCACGCCGTTGAGTGTCTGTTGGAAACGTTGGTCGGCGCGAGCGCCCTCGACCGAGTCGCTGACACCGCGGGCCAGCAAACTGGCCGCTGCGACGACGAAGCCCGACAGTGCGACAACTCGAAGCGTGTGAAAACTCGTGGCCGGTTGGTAGGTGTGAGTAGCGGCCGGCATGGCAGACCCCGGAAGGCGGATGCGGGTTGCGCAAGCGTAGCCTTTTTCCCCGACCGATCCCTTGGGCATCGTACTACTGGTTCGACCCGTGGCATTCCACGCGAATCGAACCGAAAAACTGTCCCGCGAGTCGTCGTTTTTGGATACGAGGGGAAAAAACTCCTCGTCGATTCGGGCAATTGTCGTTGCGGATTCAAGAACGAACATGTCGAGACGCGAAATTGGAAGTCGACGGAACATATAGTTTGGTAATTACTTATGTACGTTCATGGAACGGCCACTGTTCGTGCAAGCCACTAGTCGATGAATGTGATATAATGTACACTATATGAAAAAGTTCCGTATTGGAACTTTTTTTTGCATTTTGCTCTTGCAATGCCAACTTGTCGTGTTAGTATGTAGATGTCTCGCTGATGCGAGCTTCGGTGATTGGGCGACACCGGCGCACCACCAGCGAGACTTTAAACTACATCCTGCCGGTTACGACTTCGGTGATTGGGCGACGCCGAGGAAGTGCCGGCAGGATTTTTTTATAATCACCCGCCGCACGATTGCCGTTCCGGCGTCACGTGCCTGTCAACTCCCGTCGCACCAGCTGCACCCCGTCCACCATTGCGGTCAGCTTCCGCACCGCGACGTACCGCGCCGTCTGCGAGAAGCCGCAATCCGGCGTGACGTGAACGCGCTCGGGCGCAACGAACTTCAGTACCGTCCGCAACCGCTCGGCCACCAACTCCGGCGGCTCGATCCAGGTGTTCTTCACGTCCACTAGCCCGACGGCGACACCCATCGGCTCCGGAATCTCCGCGAGCAGTTCGACTTCGGCCATCTCGCGGCTAGCGAACTCCAGCGCCAACTGGTCCACGGCTGCGCGCCCAATGTGCGGGAACAGCGGCCGGTAACTCCGCCGGCCGACCGCCCGGCCGCGGAAGTTGCCGAAGCACATGTGCAGGCTGACGAAGGCGTTCACGCCCGTAGTCGTACGCTCGATGATGTCGAGGAAATGCTCCGGCTGGTCCGGCCGGCAGGCGAAACTTGGCTCGTCGAGTTGCAGGAATGCGACGCCGGCCGCCTCCAGGTCGCGCAGCTCCCGGTTGACGATCGGCAAAAGCGCCGCGGCCACGGCGTCGCGGTCGCGGTACACGTCGCCGCCGTCGATACAACCGGCGAGCGTAAATGGACCGGGCACCGGCACCTTCGCTGGGGCCGCCGTCAACTCGCGCAACAGGCGATACTCCGCGACGCAGCCGAGGCCGCCCGGGGCTGCGATGGGTGCGACGCAGTGGTAGCGCGAGCGCTGGTCGTGGGCCGGCGGGCCGTGCTTGCGGCCGGCCGGCAGCGGTTCCAGGCCGGTGAGCCGGTCGTAGAAGCCGAGGTTAAAATCGACGCGGCTCATCTCGCCATCGGCGATCAGGTCGGCCCCGGCGCGCAACTGGTCGTCGATGGCCAAGCGAGTGGCATCGCGGGCGGCCTCGGCGCGGTCGTCGGGGCCGAAGGCCTCGGGCGTGGCGGCGGCCACGTCGCGGAAGTGGGCGTACCAGCCGGGCCAGGCCCAACTGCCAATGACGGTGGCGGGAATCGGCGGCAGAGCGTCCATGCGGAGAGTCTAGAGAATTTTCCGGACCATTCTGGCGAGCCGGGAGCGGGCGCGGCCCGAGGGGGCCACCCCCCCCGCGCGGGCGCCCCCCCCGCGCCCCCACTCACAACCAAAA
>CAZNSL010000397.1:0-5873 GCA_964574975.1 uncultured Alcaligenaceae bacterium
CGGTACGCCGCTCGTCCGGGCCGACCGCCTCGCCGAGGAACTCGGCGTCGAGAACCTGTGGGTCAAGAACGACGCGGTGAACTTTCCGACGCTCTCGTTCAAGGACCGCGTCGTCGCCGTCGCGTTGTCGAAGGCGAAGGAGTTCGGCCTGACGACGGTCGGTTGCGCATCGACCGGCAACCTGGCCAACAGCGTCGCGGCCAACGCGGCGGCGGCGGGGCTGGAGGCGATCATCTTCGTGCCGTCCGATCTGGAGCGGGCGAAGGTTCTCGGTACCAGCGTCTATGGGGCGAAAGTCGTCACGGTCAACGGTACCTACGACCAAGTGAACCGGCTCTGCACGCAGGTCGCGTTCAAGTACGGCTGGGGGTTCGTCAACATCAACCTCCGGCCGTTCTACGCCGAGGGGTCGAAGACGCTCGGTTTCGAGGTCGCGGAGCAACTCGGCTGGAGGTTGCCGCGGCACGTCGTTGCACCGATGGCCGGCGGTGCCCTCATCGGCAAGATTCATAAGGCGTTCAAGGAGCTTCAGGAGGTTGGCCTTGTCGACGGCGGATCGTGTGCCATGCACGGGGCGCAAGCGACCGGCTGCAACCCGATTTCGGACGCGGTGAAGAACAACCGCGAGACGCACAAGCCGGTACGCAAGCCGAACACGATCGCCAAGTCGCTGGCGATCGGCGACCCGGCCGACGGCTACTTCGCCGCCAAGCTGATCCGCGAAACCGGCGGCTGGGCCGAGGACGTGAGCGATTCGGAAATCCGCGAGGCGATGGCCCTCCTCGCGCAGACGGAAGGCATTTTCGCCGAGACCGCCGGCGGCGTGACGCTGGCCGTGGCGAAGAAGCTGATCGAGCAGGGACGCATCCCGCGCGACGAGGAAATCGTGCTATGCGTGACGGGTAACGGCCTGAAGACGCAGGACGCGGTGGCAGGCGTGCTGGCAGAGCCGACCGCGATCAAGCCGTCGCTCGAAGCGTTCGTGAAGTCGTTCGAGGGCGAACGCGAACTGGCGGTCGTATAACGATTAACGACGCACATGCGATGCACCGCGACACCGATGGAGTCCACGATGGCCGTCAAAGTCTTGATCCCCGCACCGATGCGGCAACACGCCGGCGGCAACTCGGCCGTTGAGGCCGCCGGCGCGACCGTCGGCGAGGCGCTGACGAGCGTCGGCCGTTCGTTCCCCGACCTGACCGCCCGGCTGTACGACGGCGCGGCGCTCAAGAAGTTCGTCAACGTCTTCCTCAACGACGAGGACATCCGCTACCTGTCGAACCTCGACACGCCGGTGAAGGACGGCGACGAGGTGAACATCATCCCGGCCGTGGCGGGGGGCTGACCGATGGCCGACGAAGTGCCCGAAGGGTCGGCCGTGTTTCCGGAGATACCGGCGGAACTCGGTGTCCACCCGTTACTGTTGGCCGTCCTCCACGCGGTCGTTTTCCTCGGCGGCTCCGACGACGAGATCGTCGAGGGCGACGCCGCCGACGAGGCGCTCGAATACATGGCCGGCTACCTGCAACGCCTCGATGGTGATGTACTGGAGCGGGTGCGCGGCGACATCGACAGGATCATTCGCTACGCCAAGACAGAAGGCTGGGCACCCGAGTTGAGTCAATTCCTGAGTACCTTCCTGGCCGAGTTCGGCGTCGGCACCACCGAGGACGCATGAGCGCACCCGACCCATCGGATCGTTACAGCCGGCAGGTGCGCTTCCCCGGCGTTGGCCGCGATGGCCAGGCGCGGCTGTTGGCGAGCCGCGTGACGCTCGTCGGCTGCGGGGCGCTCGGCACGGTGCTAGCCAACGCACTCGTGCGCGCAGGCGTCGGCCACCTGCGGCTGATCGACCGCGACTTCATCGAGACGAACAACCTCCAGCGGCAAATCCTCTTCGACGAAGACGACGTAGCCGCCAACCTGCCGAAGGCAGAAGCCGCCGCGCGCAAATTGGCCCGCATCAACAGCGGAGTCGCCGTCGAGCCAGTCGTCGCCGACGTGAACCGCACCAACGTCGAGGAACTCGTCCGCGATGTCGACCTGATCCTCGACGGCTCTGACAACTTCGAGGTGCGCTACGTCATCAACGATGCGGCCGTGAAGTTCAACAAGCCGTGGGTGTACGGCGGCTGCGTCGGCTCGCACGGCCAGTCGATGACGATCCTGCCGCTTGAGACGCCGTGCTTGCGCTGCGTGTTCGAGGCTGCACCGAACCCTGGCGAGGTCGGCACTTGCGAGACGGCCGGCGTGCTGGGGCCGATCGTCAACGTGGTGGCGAGCATCCAGGCCGCGGAGGCACTCAAGCTCCTGTGCGGTCGACGCGACGCAATCAACCGCGAACTGGTCTACGTCGATGTGTGGGAGAACGTCACCAAGCGCATCAAGATCGCGGGCCTGTTGGGCAAGGTCGATTGCCCCTGCTGCCAACGCAAGCAATTCGAGTGGCTCGACGGGGCGCACGGGGCGCAGACGACGAGCCTGTGCGGTCGAAACGCGGTGCAGGTGAGCCACCGCGCCGGCGTACAGCTCGACCTCGATGCACTGGCCACGGAGGTTGCCGCGCTGGGACCGGTGACGCGGAACAAGTTCCTGGTCAAGTTCGACGTGGGCGAGTACCAGTTCACGGTGTTCCCCGACGGCCGGGCGATCATCAAGGGCACCAGCGACGTGGACCGGGCGAAGACGCTGTACGCGAAGTACGTCGGGCATTGAGGCCTGTGGCGTGGTACGATGACGAGAAAGGAGGACGCATGGCGACCGCGACCGCATTGCCTCCAGACACCCGACCGAGGCCGACGCTGCCGGTGCGCAAGTTTACCCTGGCCGAATACCACCACCTCATCGACATTGGTTTTCTCAAATCGTCGGATCGAGTCGAACTGATCAACGGTTGGATCGTACCGAAGATGCCGCAAAACCCTCCCCACGCCCAGACGGTTCGGAACCTCAACCGGTGGTTTATCGTGCATTGTTCTGGCGAGTGGGTTGTATCGACGCAGGGGCCGGTCACGCTTAGCGGCGACAGCGAGCCGGAACCGGATTTGGCGGTCGCTATCGGGCCTGATTCGAGGTATCGTGGCCGACACCCTGGCCGCGGCGATATTGTCCTGGTTGTCGAGGTTTCCGACTCGTCTCTGTCTCAGGACCGCGGCGAGAAGCTCGAAGTCTACGCCCGAGACAAGGTGCCGCAGTATTGGGTCGTCAACATCAATGCGAGCGTCGTCGAAGTGTACTCCAAACCGCGCGGCGGCGAATTACCACGTTACACGCAGCGACAAGTCTATGGTATCGGGCAGTCTCTTCCTGTTATCCTCGGACAAACGTCGGTTGGTGAACTCTCCGTGGACGAAATCCTCCCTTAGCGGCCCGCAATCGTGACCTACCTCGACAACGCCGCCACCAGTTTCCCGAAGCCCGAGGGCGTCTACGCCGCGCTCGATCGCTGTGCTCGCACGCAACTCGCCAACCCTGGTCGCGCGGGTCACCGCATGGCCCTGGGAGCCGAACGTATCCTCGACGAGGGCCGACACCGGCTCAACCGCCTGTTCAACGGCGATGCCCCCGAGCGGTTCGTCTTTACGCTCAACTGTACCGACGCGCTGAACATTGCCTTCAAGGGCGTCCTTAACCCCGGTGACCACATCGTCACCAGCGACCTCGAACACAACAGCGTCAGCCGGCCGCTGCGGGCACTCGAACTCGCGGGCGTCATTTCGCTGTCGCGCATCGCGGCCGACGGCAGTGGCACCGTCGACCCGGACGCCGTTCGCACAGCCATGACCGCGCGGACGAAACTCGTCGCCTTGACGCACGCTTCCAACGTACTTGGGACCGTGCAGCCGGTCGCCGAGGTCGGCCGAATCGTCCGCGAGCGCGACGTGCTATTCCTGGTGGACGCGGCTCAAACCGCCGGCGTCTTGCCCGTGGACGTTCGGGCGATGAACATCGACCTGTTGGCGTTCCCCGGCCACAAGTCGCTCTTCGGCCCGACCGGGACCGGGGCGCTCTACGTCGGCCCGCGGGCCAGCCTGCGGCCGTGGCGCGAAGGTGGCACCGGCGGCGATTCGTCGAGCGAAACGCAGCCGCGCGAGTTCCCGTACTACCTCGAAGGCGGTACGCCGAACGTCCTCGGTATCGCGGGACTCGTCGCCGGCATCGATTATTTGGAAGGTCGTGGAATGGATGCGATTCATCGGCACGAGGTCGAACTGATCGAGCGGCTGTGGCGGCGTATCGACGAATTGCCGGGCGTGAAGGTCGTCGGCCACCGCGACCCGACGCGCCGCGTCGGCACAGTCAGCTTCCACAGCGAGTTGTTGCCGGCCGGCGAGATCGGCGGGATTCTCGACACGACGTTCGACATCGCGATCCGACCGGGCCTGCATTGCGCTCCGTACGCGCACCGTTCGCTCGGCACCTTTCCCGACGGCACGGTGCGAGTCAGCCCCGGACCGTTCAACACGGCCGACGACATCGACGCGCTCGCCGACGCGCTGGGCCAAATCTTCACGGGATGAGGGCGCTCGGGTGCAAGAGTTGGTCGACGGCGACCGGCTCCCACGTCTGGACGAACAACCCGATCCGATCCGCGATCTCGTACGCCCGCGCGGCCTGTTCGCGGTGGACGACGACGGTGTTTCGGCCCGCCGCTCGGCGCTGTCGCAGGTCGGCCTCGTCGACCTCGTCGACGCTGTCCAGGCAGAACGTGATGGGCTTGCCGTTGACGAGGAATCGACCGCCGACGAAACCCTTCTGACAGAAGCCGATTCGCACGCGGCCCTCCGCCATCCTGACGCCGTCGCGCCATAATTCAATCGGCCCGGCGTACAGAAATGGCGTCTCGGGATCCCACAACGCCGGTTCGGGGATGACTACGCGGCCCGCGCGAACCAGGTACGCGACTTCGACGGTTGTGGTGTACTCGCACGTCGGCCCGACGAGCCGGCCGCGCAACTCGTAGTCGTCGTCGGCATCGTAGTCGATGACGGCTTCCGCTGGGCTGAGGCGGGTAAGGGTGATGTCGAGTTTCATGCCGTCAAAGTATCAACATCGCGTCGCCGTAGCTGTAGAAGCGATAGCGTTCGCCGATCGCGGCTTCGTATGCGCGTCGCAATAAGTCGTCGCCGGTGAGCGCTCCGACCAGGAGTAGCAGGCTCGTCCGCGGCAAGTGGAAGTTCGTGATCATCGCATCCACGGTCGCGAACGTGAACGGCGGACGGATGTAGAGTTCGGTCGCGCCGCGGAATGGCGTGCCCTTCGCCGTTTCCAGCGTCCGAACGGCCGTAGTACCGACAGCGACAACGCGACCGCCGCGCGACCGGCACGCCGCGATAGCGTCCGCGGTCGCCGGCGGCAGTTCGCACCACTCGGCGTGCATGACGTGCCTGGCGGGGTCGTCGTGCTGGAGCGGTTGAAAAGTGCCGAGACCGACGTGCAGCGTCACGAACGCGGTGACGATCCCGCGGCCGCGCAAGCGTTCGAGAACCTGCGTCGTGAAGTGCAATCCCGCGGTCGGCGCGGCGACCGAGCCGGGCGACTGAGCGAAGACCGTCTGGTAGCGCTCGGTGTCGCCGACGCCCGCGACGCCTTTCCGGATGTACGGCGGCAGCGGGATGCGGCCGACGCGGGCCAGTAACTCCGCGGCCGGCGCATCCGACTCGGGGCGAAAGCGGAAGTGGCGCTCGAGCGTGCGCCCGAGGTAGGTCAGCCGCAGGTCGCCGACGACCACCGCTTCGCCCTCGGCGAGCGTCCCGCGGGTTTGCGTCAGCATCTCCCAGGCGCCGTCGCGCGCGGCGAGGAACAGGCCCTCCCACTTGCCGCCGGTCTTCTCGCGCCGCCCCACTAGCCGCGCTGGCAGGACGCGCGTGTCG
>CAZNSL010000398.1:0-2831 GCA_964574975.1 uncultured Alcaligenaceae bacterium
CCGTGTTCGTCGATCGCGTTACATTATTCGTCAAAGGCGGCGATGGCGGCAACGGCTGCGTCAGCTTCCGCCGCGAGAAGTACGTCCCGAAGGGCGGCCCCGACGGCGGCGACGGAGGCGACGGCGGCTCCGTCATCGTTCGTGCCCTGGCCGGGGCCGACAGCCTCGCACCGCTGGTCCACCGCAAGCACTGGAAAGCTGAACGCGGCGGCCACGGCGGCAGCGGCAAGTGTTCCGGCCGCTCGTCCGAGGACCTGGTGATCGACGTACCGCCTGGCACGGTCGTCCGCGACCGCGACCGCGGAAACGTCCTGCGCGATCTGGTCGCGCCGGGCGACGAGGTAAACGTCGCACTGGGCGGTCACGGCGGCCGCGGCAACGCCCGCTTCGCAACCTCGACCAACCAGGCACCACGCGAATGCGAACCCGGTAAGCCCGGCGAGGAACGCTGGGTCACTCTCGAACTGAAGGTAATTGCCGATGTCGGACTCATCGGCCTGCCGAATGCCGGCAAGTCGACGCTCCTGAGCCGACTATCCCGCGCGACACCGGAAATCGCCGATTACCCGTTTACGACCAAGTATCCCAATCTCGGCGTCGCGACCATCGACGGCGAGCGCAGCTTCGTCCTCGCTGACATCCCTGGGCTGATCGAAGGGGCACACGCAGGCGTCGGACTTGGACACGAGTTCCTACGGCACGTCGAAAGGACGCGGGTACTGGTCCACCTCGTCGAGCCGTTCCCGAGCGACGGCGGCGAACCGTTGACGAACTATCGGACAATCCGCCGCGAACTCGAATTGTACAGCCCCGCGCTTGCCGCGAAGCCTGAAGTCGTCGCCGTCAGTAAAAGCGAACTGACCGGAAGTGGCGAAGTGCGGGCGGCCCTCGAAGCCGCACTCGACCGGCCGGTCGTGGCGATCTCGGCGGTGACCGGCCAGGGCATGGCGGCGCTGGTATCGACGGTCGCGCAACGACTCGCGGAACTGCCGGCGGAGGAGACGCCGTGACGCCGTTCTACGTCGCCGACGTGGGAAATACCCGCATCAAGGTCGGCCGCAACGACGCCGGCAGACTTGTTGACACTGCCCCGTTAACCGCCGACGACGTCCTTCCGTTCGATCCGCATCCGGGATCGGAATGGTTCATCGCAGGAGTCGACCCTGCTCGCCGCGATCGATTCGCCGATTTCATGCGTCAGCGCAGTCAGGTAGTTCGGCTGGTGACCGATTACCGGGAACTTCCAATCCGCGTCGAGGTCGATGCTCCGGAGCGCGTCGGCATCGACCGTCTCCTCAATGCCATCGGGGCGCGGGGACGGGTGCCGGTGGGGACGGCTGTCCTCGTGGTGAGCGTGGGTACAGCGGTCACGGTCGATCTCGTCGCCGCCACCGGGGCATTCCGTGGCGGCGTCATCTTCCCGGGCTTTCGGCTCATGGCTCGTGCCCTGCGCGACTACACCGCACAGCTACCGCTGGTCGAATCGTTCGAAGCCCCACCGCCGCCGGGCCGCGACACGCATTCGGCCATCGCCGCCGGAATTCGCGCGGCGGTCACCGGCGGAATTCAGCGCGTCATCGACGATACGACCCATTGCGACGCCACGGCCGTCGTCGTCTTGACCGGCGGCGACGCCGGGCTGATTGGGCCGTTGAAGCAACCCTTCGTTTCGGCCGGTCCCTTTCTTGCACTCGAAGGGCTTCGCCTCACGGCGACGGGTCGTCGATGAGTGACACCACGATCACCGTACTCACGCCGCCTGGCGTCGGGGCAATCGCGGTACTGTCGCTCGCCGGCCCGGACGCTTGGTCGATTATTCGCGCGTCGTTCTCGTGCGAGTTGCCGGCCGAACCGGAATCCGACCGGGTATGGGTCGGGCGCTTCGGCGAATCGCCCGGCGATGAGGTCGTGCTGTGTGCGACATCCGACGCGATCGAAATCCAATGTCACGGCGGTCATCGCGTTTGCCGTTGGCTCGTCGAACAATGCGTCGCTGCCGGGGCGGTCGAAGTCGATTCGACGGCTGTGAGCGCAATGGCGATGTTACCGCGCGCATTGACCGTGCGAACCGCCGCGATTATCCTCGATCAGTTGTCCGGCACGACGGGCGAAGCGGCCCGTTTTGCGGACATCGGTCGGCACTTGACCGTACCTTGGCGCGTGGTCGTGGCGGGGCCGCCGAACGCGGGAAAGAGCAGCCTCGTCAACGCGCTGGCGGGCTACGCCAGGACCGTCGTGTCTCCAGTGGTCGGAACCACGCGTGATGCGACGACTGTCTCCGTGGCGTTCGACGGCTGGCCGATCGAGTTGATCGACACGGCGGGAATCCGTGCAACGAGCGATGACCTCGAATCGGCCGGAGTCGCCGCGGCGCTTGCCGTAGCGGGATCGGCCGACCTCGTCATGTGGGTGACGGCAGCGGACGAAGCTCACGTCGATCCGCCGGAGGAGGTGAGCGTCTGCGTCCGTGTGCGCAACAAATGCGACCTCGCCCCATCGGATCGCCTCGCCGTGTCGGCCATTACCGGGGTAGGCTTGACGGAGTTGATCGACGAGATTGTCCATCGACTCGTTCCGGAGATACCGTCACCAGGGGTTGCTGTCGAATTACCATCGGTGACCCGTGGCCATAACCGGTACGAGTGAGGAATCAACACTCGACGACGTTGAGGGCTAGTCCGCCGAGCGATGTTTCCTTGTACTTGGCCTGCATGTCTACGCCCGTCTGCCGCATCGTCTCGATGACGTGATCGAGGGTGACGCGGTGCGAGCCGTCACCGTGCAACACCGCCAGCCGTGCGGCGTTGATCGCTTTCGCTGCTCCCATCGTG
>CAZNSL010000398.1:2841-5872 GCA_964574975.1 uncultured Alcaligenaceae bacterium
CGGCACCTGCACCAACCCGCCAACCGGGTCGCACGTGAGCCCGAGATTGTGTTCCATGCCGATTTCGGCTGCGTTTTCGATCTGCTCGTTGGTGCCACCGAGGACGGCGGCCAGGCCCGCGGCAGCCATCGAACAGGCGACGCCGACCTCGCCCTGGCAACCCATCTCGGCTGCGGATAGTGACGCATTTTTCTTGTAGAGCATCCCGATGGCTGCCGCCGTCAGGAGAAACGTCCGCACGCCAGCGTCGCTCGCGCCGGGCACGAAGCGGCGATAGTATGCGAGTACGGCGGGAATGACCCCAGCCGCGCCGTTCGTTGGGGCGGTCACGACGCGCCCTCCGGCAGCGTTCTCCTCGTTGACCGCCAGTGCAAACAGGCTGACCCAGTCGAGGACCGTCAGCGGATCGAGGACGGCAGGCTTTTTGGAGAGCGCAGCGAAGATACTTCCGGCCCGTCGTTTGACGCCGAGGCCGCCGGGTAATTCACCCGTACCGAGGCAACCGTGTTCGATGCACGCATCCATCACCGCCCAGATTCGGTCGAGGCCGGCATCCGTTTCGGTCTCGGTTCGCCACGTCCGTTCGTTTGCCCGGACGATGTCCGCGATCGACAGGTTCATGCGATCGCCGACAGCGAGTAACTCAGACCCCGATGCGAAGGGGTACGGTAGTTGAGGCCCGGTCTCGGGTGCACCAAGCGAATCGCCATCGCGGACGACGAACCCGCCGCCGACCGAATAGTACGTCTCGCGTACAAGTTCTCGCCTGTCACTGTCGAACGCGGCGAGCGTCATGCCATTCGGGTGCCCAGGCAATGATTCGGTCATGTGAAAATGCAGATCGTCGATTTCGCGGAACGGTACATCGACTTTACCTCCAAGGCGTAGCGCGTTCGTCGAGCGCGTCCGTGCGACGATTCGATCGACGGCATCCGGGTCAACATCGGCTGGCTTCTCGCCGCACAGACCGAGGAGTACCGCCTTGTCGGTACAGTGGCCACGGCCGGTCAGAGCGAGTGAGCCGTACAGATCGCAAGTCACACGACGCACGGCACCGATTGCGCCGGTGTCTCCGAGGGCCAGAACGAAGCGGCCCGCAGCCACCATCGGGCCGACGGTGTGCGAACTGGACGGCCCGATGCCGATCTTGAACAGGTCGAACACACTCAACGCCATGGCGCACTCCGGCCGTTCTGGCTTTCCCGCGGGGTCGTCTTCGCTGTATCATCCGAGATGACGCCACCCGTTGGAAGGGGAACGATGTCCTCCATGCAGTTTTTCAGACGATTCGCTGTGCTCACCGCAGCACTTGCCGTTGCCACCACGGCCGCACAACCGCCGGGCAAGCGGTCGACGGAGGAAGAAGACCCGAAGGCGAAGATCGGCAAGAAGGCCATCGACATCGAAGCCACACCACCAGTCGGCAAAGCGCCGCCGGCCGGAGTACTGGTCGTGGCTGTGCCGCGATTGCCCGAGCTGATGTCGCCCTCGTTCGCTCGAACCGACGCCGAGCGGGCGGCGCTGGATTTGTTGTTCGAGCCACTCGTCCGCCCAGTCTACGACTCCCTGACCGGTCGCGGCTACGAGCCGGCCTTGGCTGCCGAACTGCCGCAGTTAGTCGTCCGAGGCCGCGACGTAAGTTTGACCGACGCGATGTGGTCGGACGGCACGCCAGTCACGTCGGCCGACGTACGCGCGACGCTCGACAAACTCCGTACCCGGGGTACGCCCGAGTCCGACGCAATCGATGCTGTGATCGCCGACCGGCCCAACCATTGCCGTATCGTATTCCGCGGCACAACCGCGGATCCGTTGACGTTCCTGACATTCAAGCTGCTTCCGGCAGGGCGTGCGGACGACGAAGCATTCGCCCGAAAACCGATCGGCAGCGGCCCGTTCACGTTTGCCGGCCGTCGCACTGTCGGCAATCGCGACTACGCCGTCTTCCAAGCCAACCCGACCTACCGGCAGCGGATGCGGAACCTGCCGCGATTGTCGGCCGTTTGGATGGTCCAATCGGACCGGCCCGCCGACGATTTCGCCGCCGGACTCGCCCATTTCGCCCTCACCGAGCGGACGCCCGATCTGGTCAAGCAGGTGAAGTCACAGGCCCCGGCTGCTGGCAGCGCGCGGTTGGAAGTCATTTTCGGCAAGGGCCGGCTCGGAGCGTTACCGAGCCGACGCATCTACTACTTGGCCGTCAACCATCTGCACGTCCCCGACGCCGCGCTGCGGGCCGTGATTGCCCACGCAATCCCGCGCGAGGAGATTCTGACGGCCGTCTTCCGCGAGGGCTACTCCGACCATCATCGGCCGCTGGACGGCCCGTTCCCACCCGGCACCTGGCCGTGTAGTCCAATCGCCGCCAAACTCGACGACCCTGCACTGGCCCGCGCTCTGGCCGCGGAGCGTCGCAAGGAGCCAGTCGTATTGTCGCTCAAGTACCCGGCGGACGACTCGTTGGCTCAGCGGGCGTGCGAGAAGATCAAAGAAGCGTTTGACCGAACGCCGTGCGGTGTCACTCTGCGCCTCGACGCAGTCCCAGCGGATCGATTCGTCATGACCGTCGAACGCGGTACCGACTTTCAACTAGCGTACCGGCACCACGACTACGCGGACGAGTGGTTCAACCCGGGCGAGCTTTTTGGGCCACGCGCACGAGCATATACCGGGTTCAAACCGTCCACGGAATTCGACCGGCTCCTGGCTCGCATCGAAGGCCGCCGCGACTTCGGCCAGTTGAAGAAGGCCATGGAGGCACTTCACGTCGAGTTCCGACGCGAAATGCCGTTCGTGCCGCTTTGGAGCCTGGATGTCCACGCACTGACCGATGCCCGGCTGACGACCGATCCGCCGGTCGCACTGCTCGACCCGCTCGCGCCGTTCGCGAAAATTGCCGGCTGGTCAGTACGTTAGGATCGAAGTACAGCACTCACCTTGCGCGTGGCGAGGTAGTCGGCGGCGCAAACACATGTGCGTCGAACCAGGCGTGCAACTCAACTGTGTCGCCGTCCCGACTTATGGGCACGAC
>CAZNSL010000399.1:0-1838 GCA_964574975.1 uncultured Alcaligenaceae bacterium
GCCGCCGGTGCCGACCCCGACGCCGCCACCGCCGGTTGCCCCCGGCCTGGGTGCCAGCCCGAACGCGGGCCGCTCGGCCGTGATCAGCCCGTCCGGCTCGCCGGCAGCGACGGCCATGCCGGCCGCGCCGACCTTCAAGCTGCCGGACCTGCCGGGCGCAGTCATGCCGAAGGGCCCAGCCGCGCAGCCGCGGTAATCGAAGAAGGAATCAGGGGTCAGGGGTTAGGAGTCAGTCAACGCTGACCCCGATCCCTGACCCCTGACTGCTGACTCCTGACTCCTGACGTGGGTGTGCTATGAACGCAGCCGTGTTGTTCGCAGCGCTACTGCCCTTGACGACCGGCGAGGGCACTCTGCCGCCGCCGCCAGCCGCGCCGCTGTTGTTCGTGCGCGTCGTCGCGCCGGACGGCACCAAGGTCACGCTCCGCCCCGGCTCGCCGGAACCGAAGACGCTCGACCAGCCGACCGTCGCAGGCTTCCGCCCCGGTTACTTCTACCGCGTCGGCCTCGGCAACGTCGGCGGCGACCCGCTGCGCAACCTCTACCCGACCTTCGAGGTCGTCAGCACGTTGCATGTCCCGCCGTCCCTCAAGCCGGAGGACTACCCGGCCACGGTGAAGTTCACCGAGGACGACATCAAGCGGGCCGCTGCCGGTGGTCTCGTCACCAAGGTGATCTACCTGGAAGACCCGTTCCAGGCCCCGGCGCTGACCTCGACGCCAGAGTACCCGATCGAGTTCGACGTGACGCCCGGCCACGACCCGTTGGAAGAGGCGCGGAAGTTCGGCCGGCCGATGCTGATCGTCCGCTTCGGCGACCGCGACGTGATGCCGACCGAGTTGGCCGCGGCTTACGTCCCCGGCACGGTGCTGGCGATGGGCGACGGCCCGCTCGGCCCGGCGGCCTGTCCGCCGACCTTGCCGCCGCCCTCGTTCCCGTGGTACGACCCGATCCTCGGCCCGCGTAAGCCGCTCGAAGAAATCCTGCCCGACGGCGGCGATATCGGCCTGCGCATCGGCATCGGCCCGGACGGCCGCACGGGCAACCTGAACGTGACCGACACCGCGGCCGAATTCCGCTACGGCGGCGGCCCGCGGCGGGTGACGATCTCCAACCGCGTCTGCCTGTTCTCGCCGCGCTTCGCGGTGCTGCGAGCGGAGTTCCAGCCGTCGATTCACGAACTGCCGATCCCGGTCATCAAGGTGACGGCGCTTCAGCCGCCGCAGCAACTCATCGAGCGTGTGCGGATCGACGACCGTTGGAACGCGATTGCCCTGCGAGGGTTCCATTCGAAGCTGGGCTTGCGCGGCACGCAGTCGTGGGTCGGGCCGGGGTCGGTGGACGTGGTGCAGGGCATCCTCGCCGTGGCGACGGTCGAAGGCGTGGCCGTCAAGGCAGCGGTGGTCGAGCCAATCCAGGCGACGCAGATCAACGGCTGCTACAAGGGCGCGCCGCTCTTGTTGACGAAATACGCCGAGCCGAAGGCTCCGAACGTCGGCGACGTGGTGACGTTCGTGTTGAAGTACGAGAACGCCGGTACCCGGCCGATGAGCGACGTGGTGGTGCTGGACAGCCTGGCCTCGCGGCTGGAGTACATCCCCGGCACGGCCCAGACGGACCGCCCGGTGGTGTTCACGGTGCAGATGAACGAGGTGTACTCGGCGCTACTGCGCTGGGAGGTCAAGGGCGAGCTGATGCCGGGGCAGAGCGGCATGGTGAAGTTCCAGGCGCGGGTGAAGTGACCACCAGCATCCCGCGACGCCGCGAGCCGCCCGCGCGGAGGCGGCGCGCGAAGGCGCCGCGGGCCCCCGGCGGGGCGGGCGGCCCCCGCACCCCGG
>CAZNSL010000399.1:1848-4038 GCA_964574975.1 uncultured Alcaligenaceae bacterium
CGCGCCGCCGCGTGCCGCGGTGGCGTGGGGCGCGCACATGCGTTCGCCTCGAAAGCTGGGCTCGCGGCGTCACACGAACTCGGTTTGCGACTCTACGCAGAAGCGTTCTGCCAACCCACGCAAGAACTCCCAAACGATGCGCGCCGCCACGCGCGCCGTGCGCCCGTCGAGGTCGAGCGGCGGGCATAGTTCGACCACGTCGAACGAACGAACGTGCGGGTTCCGCCCCACGCGTTCGGCCGCTCCGAACGCTTCCATATTCATGATTCCCCACCCGTTGGGGGCACTGACGCCGGGAGCTGCGGCTTGTTCGATCACATCGAGGTCGATCGATACGAACGTGTCGGATCGGATGCGGTCGTTGACGGGGGCGTGATGGCAATCGTCCGCCCAGAAGGCGCAACCTCGTTCGCGCAAATAATGGACGTGTGCGGCGGCGACCGTCGCCGGGTTCAACCCCGCGACCGTATACGTCTCGCACAATCCTGACGGATGTTCCAGCGCCTGTCGGAACGGCGAACCGCTGTGCCCTTTGCCGTCCTTGAGCGGCCGCACGTCGGGATGGGCGTCCCAGTTCAGGATCGCCACTCGATTGCCGATGCGCGTGTACGCCAGGAAGTGCCCGTAGCTCGTCTCGTGTCCGCCGCCGAGAATGATCGGCACCGCCCCCCGCGCCAGGTGCGGCGCGATCGCGTCGGCCAATCGCTCCTGGTCGGCCTCCAGGTCGCCAGTCACCGGCACATCGCCGAGGTCGGCGGTGCGCGGCAGGACCGATGCGAGTTCGCCGTTCATCCCCGGCGTCAGCTTGTACAGAGCCTGCCGGATCGCGGCCGGCCCCTGGGCCGCGCCGACGCGGCCGCCATTGCGGCGCACGCCTTCGTCCGACGGGAAGCCGACGATCACCACGTCGGCCTTCTCCGGCGACGCGGTCAACAGTTGGCCGATGCGCGGGTCGTCGTCCATCACAGTGCCCCCGCGACGAGTTGCCCGCCGGCGGACACCGCCGCGGCGCTGTTCGGCCGGAAGTGGTACAGCCACTCCTCGACGCTCTCGGCGTCGAGCAGCACGAAGTCGGCTCGCTTGCCGACTTCGAGCGAACCGACTTCCTTTTCCAACCCAATCGCCTTCGCCGCGCCGAGGGTCGCCGCCCGCAGTGCCTCGCGCGGCGTCAACCGGTTCATCGTACAGGCGAGCGTCATCGCCAGCGGCAGGTGGTAACTTGGGGCGCTGCCGGGGTTGAAGTCGGTAGCGACGGCGACCTCGACGCCGGCCGCGTGGCAGCGGCGGGCGTCGAGTGGCGGTTGCCGCAGGTACAGCGTCGCAATCGGCAGCAGCACCGCGACGCTGCCGGCCGCCGCCATCGCCCGCAGGCCGTCGTCGCTGGCGTACTCCAGGTGATCGGCCGATACGGCCCCGACTTCCGCCGCGAGTGCGGCTCCGCCGCCGTCGGCGAGCTGGTCGGCGTGCAGCTTCGGCCGTAGCCCGTGGGCCTTCGCGGCGGCGAAGATGGTGCGCGCCTCGTCCGCCGTGAACGCCCCGCCCTCGACGAACACGTCGCAGTACGCGGCCAGCTTCTCCGTCGCGACGCGCGGGATCATCTCGTCGGTCAAGAGCCGCAGGTAGCCGGCGCGGTCGTCGCGGTATTCCGGTGGGACGACGTGCGCGCCGAGGAACGTGGTCACGAGCGTGGCCGACGTGGCGGCCCGCAGGTCGCGGTAGACGCGCAACAGCTTCAACTCGTCCTCGACCGACAAGCCGTAGCCGCTCTTGCACTCGACCGTCGTGATGCCGAGGGCGAGCATCGCGTCGAGGTGGTGCAGGGCACGACGGGTCAGGTCGCGCTGCGTCGCTTCACGGGTGCGACGGACGGTGCTGGCGATGCCGCCGCCTTTGGCCGCGATCTCGGCATAGGTTGCGCCGCGGCAGCGCTCGACGAACTCGTCGGCGCGCCAACCGCCGAATGCCAGGTGCGTGTGGCAATCGACGAGTCCGGGCACGACGACGCGACCGCCGGCGTCTTCGGTGCGGGTACTTTGGGGCGCGGCGGACGCCGGCCCGATCCAGGTGATGCGGTCGCCGTTCCAGGCGAGTGCGGCATCGTGGATCGGTTCGCCGGCGACCGGGTCGAGCAGGCGGATGTTGGTGAGTAGGGGCATAGGATTCCCCCGCGACGCCGCGAGCCGAGTCTTC
>CAZNSL010000399.1:4048-5871 GCA_964574975.1 uncultured Alcaligenaceae bacterium
GGTCGTTGGGTCATTGGATCCCCCCCCGACCCCGCCCGCCCTTTATTCTTGGCGCGCCCTCAACCCGCTCGCCCCCACGACTCGGCTCGCGGCGTCACAGGTTTTGAAGCATCGGCACATCGACCCTGCGCTCGCGCGCCGTGGCGATCGCGTCCTCGTAGCCGGCGTCGGCGTGGCGCATCACGCCGAGGGCAGGGTCGGCGGTCAGCACGCGCCGCAGCCGCCGCAACCCGGCGTCGGTCCCATCGACGACGATGACCATGCCGGCGTGAATCGAGTAGCCGATGCCGACGCCGCCACCGTGGTGCAGGGACACCCAGCTCGCACCGCAAGCCGTGTTCGACAGGGCATTCAGGATCGGCCAATCCGCGATGGCGTCGGAGCCGTCGCGCATGCCCTCCGTCTCGCGGTTCGGCGACGCCACCGAACCGCAGTCGAGGTGGTCGCGGCCGATGACGAGCGGGGCCTTCACCCGGCCCGATTTGACGAGGTGGTGGAAGCGTTCGCCGGCCTCGGCCCGTTCGCCGTATTCGAGCCAGCAGATGCGGGCCGGCAAACCCTGGAAGTGGACCTTCTCGCGGGCCAACGCGATCCAGCGTCGCAGCGACTCGTTGTGCGGGAAACATTCGACGATGGCGTCGTCGGTCGCGGCGATGTCGGCCGGGTCGCCGGAGAGGGCCGCCCAGCGGAACGGACCGGAGCCGCGGCAGAACAACGGGCGGATGTACTCCGGTACGAAGCCGGGGATGTCGAACGCTTCGGCCATGCCGCGGTGGTCGGCCACCTGGCCGCGCAGGTTGTTGCCGTAGTCGAACGCGGCCGCACCGCGCTTGCGGTACTCCAGCATCGCCGCGACGTGGGTCTGCATCGAGTCGAGGACGGCCGATTCGTAGCCGGCCGGGTCCTTCTCGCGGAATGCTGCCGCGTCGGCCAGCGAGTACCCGGCGGGGATGTAGCCGACGCGCAGGTCGTGGGCCGCGGTCTGGTCGGTCAGCACGTCGATGGCGACGCCGCGGCGCGCCAGCTCCGGCAGCACTTCGGCCACGTTGCCGACCAGCCCGACCGACAGCGGTTGCCGCTCGCGCTTCGCGCCTTCGACGCGCCGCAGCGCGTCGTCGAGGTTGTCGCTCAGCACGTCGCAGTAGCCGGTTTCGACGCGCCGCCGCACCCGCGTCGCGTCCACGTCGATGCCGAGGAACGCGGCCCCGTTCATGGTCGCCGCAAGCGGTTGCGCCCCGCCCATGCCGCCGAGGCCGCCGGTGACGACGAGCCGGCCGGCGAGCGAGCCGCCGAAGTGCTTGTGGGCGCAGGCCGCGAACGTCTCGTAGGTGCCTTGCAGGATGCCCTGCGTGCCGATGTAGATCCACGAGCCGGCCGTCATCTGGCCGTACATCATCAGCCCCTTGGCGGCCAGCTCGTCGAAGTGGGCCTGGGTGGCCCAATGCGGCACCAGGTTGGAGTTGGCGATCAGCACACGCGGCGCGTCCGGATGGCTCCGGAAGACGACCACGGGCTGGCCGGATTGGACCAGCAGGGTCTCGTCGTCTTCCAGCTCGCGCAGGGCGGCCAGGAGGGCGTCGAAGGCCTCCCAGCTGCGGGCGGCCTGGCCGCGCCCGCCATAGACCACCAGGTCGTCCGGCCGTTCGGCCACGTCCGGGTCCAGGTTGTTCTGGATCATGCGATATGCGGCTTCTTGCAGCCAGCCCTTGCAGGCCAGGGCGGTGCCGCGCGGGGCGCGGATGACGCGGGACATAGAAGCTCCTGTTCAGAGGGACAGCATGAAATCGCTGACGGCCGCGTTGAAGGCGGCCGGCTGCTCGAGG
>CAZNSL010000400.1:0-5565 GCA_964574975.1 uncultured Alcaligenaceae bacterium
TCCAGTCGGGAAAGTCGATCCGTTCGCACCACCCGAGGACGGGCGTCGGCGACTGTGCATCCATGACATCTCCTCGGTGTCGCGTCTAGCGTCGAAAGCGGCGGAGGACTTCGCGGACCTGCCAGTAGCCGAACAATGCGAACAGTGTGCCGGCTCCGGCCACAACCATCCACAATTGTTTGCCTTCCGGCAAAAACGTCACGTGCGTCTGCGACGGCACTCGCTCGTCGATGGCTTCGCGGAGAGTACGGCGGTGGTCGCTCAGGGCCGGAGCGTTGAACCGCCGGCCCCAAACGCACTCGCTGAAAATCGCCGATGCCGAGTCGATGTCGCCGTCCGCATTGTACAGCTCGCCGAGCAGCCAAAAGAGCCGGGTGTCTTCCGGGAACCAGAGCAACAGTTGCTGGACGGTCGCGATCGCGTCCGGCGGCAGTTTCGCCTTCATAGCAGGATCGATCGCGCCAGCCGTGTACTCGCCGTTCGGCCCGGTGAAACGCACGCCGTCGAACAGGTCGTCCACGTCGGCCGGTGGTGGCGGGCGGACGCCGCCGCGGCCATACCCCTCGCGCAACCGGCGGCGCAAGAGGAGCAACTGCATGCGCTCGCACGCCTTGAACCACGCCCCAGCAGCTGGCTGAACCGGCCACGGAGTCGGAAAAAACGACGGAGCTGTCGCAAGGTAGTTGGGTGCGTCCTGGTACTGACCGTTCGCCTGATACAGCGATCCCAGATGCACGAACACCCAAAAATTGCGTGGATCGCGGCTCATAGCGAAGGTCAGCGTTTGCAGGGCGTTGTCCGACTCGCGGAGGCGATGTTGCAACAAGCCGAGTTCGGCGAGTTCGTCGCCCGTCAACGTGCGGATGCCACGGTCGAGAAGCGACTTGCGCCGGGCGAGAGCCTCGTCGCGCTTTTTGCTGGGCAATAGTGGGTCGCCGATGCGGACGATGGCATCGAGTTCATCCTTGAAGATCGGAAAAGGCAGCGCTGCGATGCCGCGGTCGGACACGAGCGGCGAGGTGGGTTGCCGCGGGTCGTAGAATCCAGCGTGGCCGGAGCCTGTGGTCAGAAACCACACGACAATCGCGACGATTCGCACCGCACCGACCGCTTCACCGAACCTCGTGTTTCGCGCGACCGTCAGGTTAGGCACGACGCTCCGCCTCCGCCCAGTATTCCGAAAGCGCCAAACGCAGCGGACGTTCTGCGGTAATTGGCGTGCGGTTTGCTAGAAATTCTCAAGTTAACCTAATGTCGGCGACTCGGATTTGGTACGTTCGCCTTTGTCTCGTCCGTCTCATTTCTGCAGGTGTCTCATGGTGGTTGCCACGAATACATTGCCTCGCGACCTCGAAGCCCAGGTGCTCAAGCAAACCGACCGTCGGGTCCGCGACCTCCGGATCGAATTGCGCCCGGGTCGGCTGGTCCTGCGCGGGTCTGCGAATTCCTACTACGTCAAGCAGTTGGCCCAACATGCGGTCCTGGCGACGGTTCCGACCGGAATACGGGTCGAAAACGCCATCGCCGTCAACCGTGCTGCAAGCTGAGTCAGCCCGTCCTGGCGTCGTAGGTGCATCGGATCTTCGAGGTAATTCCACCTCGCGGCGTCCAATGGCTCGTTATGGTGCAGCACCGCGGCATCACCGTCGCTACGAAATCGTCGAGAAGGCGGTTCGTCACCTGTTCGTAGAAGATGCCCTGCGTCCGGAAGCGCTGTAGGTACAATTTCAGCGACTTCAACTCCACGCACAGCGCGTCCGGCACGTAGTCGTAGGTGATCGTGCCGAAGTCCGGTTGCCCAGTAAGTGGGCACAGACTGGTAAATTCCGGGCAAACGATCTCGATCTGGTACTCGCGCGCAGGGGTGGGATTCGGAAACGTTTCGAGTTGTTCGCGCGTAGGTGCCTCCAGAGTCGGGGGCATGGATTCTCCCAATCGTCACTCGCTCGCCGCACAGCGGCGCAATTGTTCCAGGGTCTCCGACACGCCAACGCTGCGTAATGTCCGGAAACCGGATGCCACGAATATCATATGGAGGTCCCGCGAACGCGCTGCCCTTCTCGACGAACGAGGTTTTCGCGAACGCCGCCTCATCCAGTGACGCCAAGCGGCCTTCCGAATTTCCCGTCCAATTACGAGGTTGGATTGACTGTCTCCTCCGGAGTCCCTAAACTCGCGGCTATCGGTGCGCGATCTGCGCGCCACTTGTCTCATCCGTACCCGCGAGGCACCTTATGTCGAACCGCCGGCCGCGCTCCACCCGCGCTCATTTCAGCAAGCTTCGACTCACAGCACTCGAAGACCGCGTCACACCCGCAGCCATGCCGCCCGATCTCCACGCCCTGCAAGCCAACCTCAGCGGCTGGACCGTCAACAATCTCAGCGGCGGCGGCCGCGAATTGCGCTACGCCACAGCCATGGCCAACGGCGGTTTAGGCGCGTTCGAGTTGCGCGGCACCAGCACCTTTGTCACGGGCGTCGATGGCGTCCAGCGGCAACTCGTCAACCAGCGCGTCTATCAGAGCGATAGCACCTTCCAGGACCGTCCAGCCGGCTACTTCATCTACCACCCGACGCATGGCCACATCCACTTCGAGGACATGGCGTACGGCATCCTGCGGCAACGCACAGCCGGAAACGGTATCGGCGACATCGTCGCCCTCGGGCCAAAGACCAGCTTCGCGCTCATCGACATCAACCGCTACGACCCCAGCTTGCCCGGCTCGCCGGCCAACGCGCAGTACGGCGGCGGCAACATCCAGGGCATCTCCGTAGGCTGGAACGATGTGTACGGCTCCGGCCTCGACGGCCAACAGATCAACATCACCGGCGTCGCCAACGGCGATTACTGGCTCGAAGTCATCATCGATCCGCTCAACCACATTCTCGAGACCGACGAGACCAACAATACGACGCGCATTCCGATCACGCTGTCGAACCTGCCACCGGCCGGCTTTCGCATCTTCCAGGCCACGCCGATCGGCGCCCAGAACAGCCCGGTCAGCTTCGCCGAGTTCAACTTCAGCCAGTCCGTCGACCCGGCCACTTTCACGACCAGCGACGTGACCTTCAACGGCCCTGGCGGCCCAATCACAGGCTTCACCATCGAGATGGTGAACTCGACTAAGTTCCGCGTGAACTTCCCGACGCAGGGTGCTATCGGCACCTACACCATGAACTTTGGGCCGGACATCCGCACGACCACCGGCCAGAAGTTGGATACGAACAACAACGGCATCGGCGGCGAGCCGAGCGATGTCTTCAATTTGATATTCACCGTCACCGCGCCGCGCGTGAACACCACCGAGCCGACGCCAGGAGCGGTCCCGGCACCGTTCAACACCGTCCGCATCGTCTTCAACAAGCCGATGCAGTCGGCGACGTTCACCACCGCGGACATCGCCTCATTCACTGGCCCGGGCGGTGCCAACCTGATCGGTGCCATCACCGGAATCGTCCCGACGGCCACCGGCGGTCTAAGCACCTCGTTCGACATCAACTTCACGTCTCAGACGGCCATCGGCGGCTACACCCTGGTGATCGAGCCGACCATCCTCGACGAATTAGGCAATCCGATCGACAATAACGGCGACGGTCAAAGCAACCAAAACGATCGCTTCTCGGCCACCTATACGATCTCGCCGATCGGCGTGGCCGGTCCCGACGCCTTCGGCTATAGCGGCGTGACGACCCCGGTACAAAGCCTGGAGTTGGTCGGCCAATCGAACACCATTCCGATCACCTTCGTCGAAAACGACGACGACTCGGTCGCCTTCAACCTCGGTGCCAACCGCTTCAATTTCTACGGCACGCAGTACACCGGTAACAACCAGCTCTTCGTCAGCACCAACGGTCTGCTTTCGTTCGGCGCTGCGTTCGAAGGCTACGCAAACGACAACCTGAGTACGCTGTCGGTGCCCGTGATCGCCGCGTTGTGGGACGACCTGCTCCGCGGTTCGGGCAACCCCCATGCGCTCGCCAAGTACTTCGACGATAACAGCGACGGCACGAGCGACCGCCTCGTCTTTGAGTGGAACCAGGTTTACCACTACTCCAGTTCGCCTGAGGGCGCGACCTTCCAGATCGTCCTCCAGGTCAACACCGGCAACGCTCCCGGCAAGATTCTGTTCAACTATCAGGATCTTGTCTTCGGCGACGGGAACAACAATGGGTCGAGCGCGACCGTCGGTCTGCGTTCCCCGACCGGCACCGTTCTGCAGGTCTCGCACAACGGATCGAGTCTGCTGGTCGGCAATGCCAAGGCGGTTGATATCTCGGTACCGACCGTGCAATCGATGGCGTTCATGGACCCGAACCCAGCCCCGACTGGCAACCTGGAGTACCTCGTCACCTTCAGTACGCCGGTCACCGGCGTGGACGTGAACGACTTCGCCGTCACCGCTACCGGCGGGGCAGTCGGCACCTACATCGACCACATTCACGCAACGGCCGATCCGGCCGTCTACGAGGTCCACCTGAAGACGCCGTACGCCAGCGGCACCGTCCGGCTCGACCTAGTCGACAACGGGACGATCGTCTCGAACCTCGGTTCGCAACTCGGCGGCACCGGCAACGGTAACGGCAACTACAATACAGGCCCGGTGTACAACGTCGTACAGCCGGCTCCGCAGATTCAAGGCATCAACGTCGGCGACGGCACACAGCAGCGGTCGCAGCTCAAACTGCTCCAAGTCATCTTCGACTATCCGGTGCAGTTCGTGGGCGGGAACGGCAACGCTGCCGCCGCGTTCGAGGTGACCGGGCCGAACGGGCCGGTCACCGTGTCGGTGGACCTGTCCCTGAGTACGCCGAACCAGACCGTCGCCCGACTGACGTTCAGCGGCGCGAACACCGAATTCGGCTCGCTCAAGGATGGCGTCTACACCCTGCGGGTGCTGGGGTCGATGGTCTCGACGGGCGGCATTGCGCTCGACGGCGACGGCAACGGTACGCCGGGCGGCGACCGCGCGCTTCAGATCCACCGCCTCTACGGCGATGTCAATGGCGACGGCACGGTCAACGCTTTCGACCTCAGCCAGTTCCGCCAGGCGTTCGGTTCGTCGCTGGGCGACCCGAACTACCGCGACTACCTCGACTTCGACGGCGATGGCGTCATCAGCGGTAGCATCAACGCGTTCGACTACGGCATGTTCCGCGACCGCTTCGGGGTCAACCTGTTCCCGTGATCGGTCGACCGAATGCCGACGGCCGGCGCGAACCTCGCGGTTCGCGCCGGCCGTTTGCGTATCGCAAGTCGTTACTTGTCGATCAGCTTCTTCATCTCGTCTTCCAGTCCGCTCATCTGAACGGTGTGGCTGACGACCTTGCCGTCCTTGCCCACCAGGAACAGGTTCGGCAGCACCATCACGCCATACTTCGTCGCCAGCGCACCGTCGAGGCCGCTCGGCTGCTGGAAGACGTGTGTGCCCGGCGTCGGCGTCTTCTGAAGGTAGGCAATCGCGTCGGCCGGGCTGTTGTCCAGGTTGACGCAGACGACCTCCATGCCCTTGCTGCCGTAGGTGTTCGCCAGCGTCTTGAGCTTGAAGAAGTCGGCCGCGCACTTCG
>CAZNSL010000400.1:5575-5855 GCA_964574975.1 uncultured Alcaligenaceae bacterium
ACTGGCTGTTCCAGCTCGCCCAGTAGTAGACGACGACGACCTTGCCGCCGAGCTTGGCGATGTCGAACGGGTTGCCCGCGCCGAGCGTCGGGGCCGAGAGTTCCATCACCGTGCCGTCGGAGCCGATCCGTTTGAGCGCCCCGGCGGCCTTGGCGGCGAGCGGTGACTTGACGTACTTGGTCGCCAGCATCTGATACCAGTTCTTCGCCTCGGTATCCTTGCCGACGAACTCGCTGACCATGCCGAGGAGATCGGCATCGAGCACCATCTTCTCGAAGGA
>CAZNSL010000401.1:0-2169 GCA_964574975.1 uncultured Alcaligenaceae bacterium
TCGCAGCAGCAACGTTGCCCCAAAACTGGCCTAAGCGGCGGGATTGGGGCCGGCGGCGTCGGCAGGTAGGTCGGGCGGGTTGGGGCTGTCTGGCGCGAACGTCCTATCAGATTTCATGCTCTGTTTGGCAGGCGTGCTAATCCAGTTCGCATGATCCGCGAACGAGACATCCGCAAGAAAATCCGCCTGCTGGCCTTCGAGGCAGGTTCGCAGGAGGCGTGGGCCGATCAGGCGCATGTATCCGAGCAAGCGGTCGGCTCGTTCATGTCCAGAGCGAGGGCACCGAGTAGGCAGCTACTCGGTGCCCTCGGCCTGGAACGCGTGACTGAGGTTGGCTACAGGAGAAAAGCAAGTGCCTAAGATCGTCAGCGCATATTGCGGGAAGGAACCCGGAACAGCCCAGCGGCCAAAAATGCGGAGTTCGCAGCGCCAAGGGCAAGGCAAGCCCGCACCCATCAACCACCCGCCCCAGGGCCGACCCAGCCGACCACAGCGGCAACGGCATCCCGGCGTTCAACGGGAACAAACCGACCGGCACACCCAACCGGAACACACGCCCCTGGACGATACCGGTGTGCCGCTCGTCCAGGGGCCGCCGGGCCAACAGTCGCACGCCACGGCGGCGGGCGGCGCAAACTCAAGGCGGAGAAACGCTCAACCCCCGGTCGAACGCAGCGCGCCTTTCGAGCCACCACGCGGCCAGCCGCTCGGCGGCCCGCCGAATCGCCGGCGCGTCGAGGTGCCAGTCGCCCTCGCAGTTGCCCCTTAGTGCCCCCGAACCGCCACTCCTCGCGGCTGCGAACTCACGGATGGCCGGGGCCAGGATGGGCGCGAGGACGAAGCATTCGGCTGCCCCGCGGTTGCAGAAGTAGGCGTCGATGCAGTACTCGGCCAGTCGCGTCAGGACCTCAAACACCTGCTGGTCTTCCGGCCTCTCCAGCAGGTCCGCGCCGACAATGATTGCGGCCCGGCCGCGCGCGCCCCGGCCGCGCAACGTGTCTGCCAGAATGAGGCCGCACCGGGCCGGGTCCGCCAGCACAAACACCGTGTGCCACAGCACGGACACGCCTTCCCAACCCGGCACGCAGAAGATCGCGCGCGCCACCAACTCCTCGAACCGGTCCACACCGGGCGTTTCCACGACGCCCGTCGAGCGCACTGCCTCGCGTGCTTCCTCGAGAGTCTCCCACATGTTTCCCGTGTCGTCCACCATCCGTTCTCCTTCCGCTGCTCGTGTACCTTTGCCCTCGCCGCACGCGGCGACGTCACCGGGCCGGCCTGCCGCGACCTGCCGTTCTGCGCCGCCTTCGCCTTGCCGGTGGCGGTCCGCTGCCCCGTGCTGAACCGCCAGGGCCGGTGATGGAGCGCCGCCAGCCGCAGCCGCTCCGGGCCCGCCGCCGTAAAGCCTCGCCGCTTGGCCCGGTCGGCTCGCCCCGCGAGATGCGGGGCAAGGCGGCCGTCGGCACCGCGCTCACGGCGAGGCGCTCAACTGACCCTGCCGACTCGCTGGAACGACGCATGTCACCTCCGGCGGACGACTCCGCACCCTGGCAATCGCACCGGCATCACTATACGTCGTCACGGATAATTGTGGAATCGTAGCGCTGGCCTTTCCGCGCAATTTTTCAGGTGACAGAATCGTGACGCCGAGATACGAGCTACCGATCGCTGCCATCGACTGGACGGTCTTCGTTTCAGGCTTTAAGTAGCGGGTCGTCGAACGCTTCGCCGGCAAGTGCCTTGTGAAGGACGTGGGCGGTTCGGAGAAGTCCACCGACCCGGCGGCGCCGGCACTGAACCGGGTGACCTCGAGCGTCGCCCTCAGGGGAAGAGGGTCGTTCGGCCGCTGGCAATTGTCCTCGCCGCCAGCCGCCGCCAGCAGTCCAATGGCAGCGGCACGCGGCCGGGCGTGGCCGCCGCCCGCGGCGGGGTGCGAGACTCAATTGTCCCCGCCGACATCCCCGGCCCCCAAGCGGCCCGCCGCGCGCATCCCCTCGACGACGGCCCGGAGTCCGGCCAGCTCCGCCTTGAGCGCCCGGACGCTGAAGGGGCCGCACTGGCGGTACTTGCCGTTCTGTGCAGAACGCCCCTTGCCGGCGACGGTCCGCGGCCCGGTGCTGAACCGCCAGGGCCGGTGTTGAAGGGCTGCGAGTCGTAGCCGCCCCCGAC
>CAZNSL010000401.1:2179-5844 GCA_964574975.1 uncultured Alcaligenaceae bacterium
CCCGCTTCCGTGAAGCCACGCCGCTTGGCCCAGTTGGCCTTCCCGGCCGCGACCCGCCGCGGGTTCTTCGGTGCGGCCGGTCCCGCCGCCGCATTACTGCCCAGTTTGCCGCCCGATTTCTTCGCAGGAGTCCTTTGAAGGGGCCGTACGCTCACTCGGCCGCCTTCAAGGGCTTGAGCCGGTCCTTCGCAGTCTGCTGCGGGGCTTGGCCACGGTGCGCCCGCACCGCCAGCGCCGTCCGCCGCATCTCGCCGAGCATGCGGGCGACTGCGACGTGCGGTAGCCGTTGTGACGACTTTGCCGGTCCGTTTCTCTTCGCTGACATCGGTCGCCTCCTTGTGACTGTGACGTTCGCGCAGCGGCACAGGTGCTACCGCCTGGCGGTTCTTCGATGACGTTGGTTTGGGCGTGGCCGCCGCGCCGACGAACACGCGGAGTGACCTCAACATGAGGCGGGCCACCGGGTCAGGCGTCGGCGACCGACCCGGTTCCACGGCGAGCCGGTCCAGCCCCTTGCGGAGGGCGGCCACGTCCCCCAGCTGACCCGGCGAGCGGGCGGTCAGCCCGGCGAGCGTCAGGCGCACCCGCAGCCGCAGGGCCGCCGCCGCGGCCGATTCGCCGGACGCGGCCTGGGGCCACGACGCCGGTAACACTGGTGCCGTCGCGGCGACGACGGCGTCCAGGACCGGCGCGCCGCCGAAGTAGGCGGCGTACTTCCAGAGGCCACCCAGCTGCGGCCCGGTAAAGCCGTTCCACGGCCCGCACGCGACGGCCCGCAACAGCACCCAGTCGCGGGCCTGGAGCCGCCCGCGGACGTCGAAGAAAAACTCGTGGTAGGCGGACACGACGTCCTCGGAAACACCGCAGGCGGCAGCTACCGCCGCGATCGGCTCGCCGGTCAACAAGCGGGCCTCGAGGAGCCAGCGTTCGGTCGGCTCGTCGGCGCGCCACAATCGCAATGCCTCTCGGTCGGCGGGGCGGGCCCGCTGCCGGCGGGCACCGGTGTCGCCGGTTTGAACGAGGAGGCGACGCAGGCGGGCCACGCCGGCGTCGTCGACCACGGGGTCGGCGGCGAAGCTGCCCTCGTTGAGGCCGGCGGCGCGCAGGAACCGCCAGGCCGGCGATCGCGTCGGGCTTGTCGGGAGACAGTTGCTCGGTCGACCGTCCATGGGAACCTCGCTCATTCGCCTGACGTTCTCGTACCGCCTGCGGCGACGCCGCAGACATGCGCCTGATGTCGCGGTCACGCCGACGCGCGTGCCTTCGCTGTCTTGGGTTGCCAAAGTCGGAGTTCCTTGCCGTTCTTCCCCCAAACGGCCTCGGCGTCCTTGTACCACCGGTCCGTGGCCGCAAAGCTGACGCCGACGCGGACGTCGGGGACGACTTCCCTCATCCCCTCGACCATGAGGGTGCGGATTCGCTCGGCCTGGCGCTTGAGGTCAGAGCCCTTTGGCACCTCGATCAGGAATTGGTCGTGGATGAAGTTGACGATGCGAAACCCGGCCCGCCACAGCTTCCACATCGCCAGCTTCGCTCCGTCGGCGGCGAGCCCCTGGAACACGGTGTTGTGCCGGGCGCAGTAGGCCGCCTTGGCGCGCAGGCGCCCGGTGAACGTGAACACGCCGGCGCAGCCCGCGACCGCCATCACGGCCCGTTGTAACGCCTTCGACGGCCGCCGCACCAGGACGTCACGCCGCCACCGGTCGGGGAGCAGCGCGGCCCGGTCCGCCAGGCGCGACCAGAAATAGTCGATGTCGGCGGCACCGTAAGGCTTTCCTTTCGCCGTCCTCGGCGAGCCCTCCCGGATCGCCTTGAGGCACATCCGGCCGAGGATGGGGTGGGGGTCCTCCTCGCGGCCCGCGTTGTCGGCGTGTAGCAGAAAGCGGCCGTCGCCGGTGTGCCCGTGGTGCGACGCGGGGGTGAGGCCGAGCAGCTCGGCCAACTGGCGGGGCGTGTCCACCGTGTCTTTCAGGAACGCCTCCATCTCGGGGAAGAGCCGGCCCCACCCGTCCGAAAGTTCGATCGCCTCCTCGCGGGTCAGTTCGACGCTGTAGTTGCACCTGGCGTACGCCGTCAGCGTGGCGACGCCCATGCCGCCCGGCCTGCCGAAGTTGATCGCCTTGGCCTTGCCCCGCTCCTCCTTGGTGACAGCCGCCTCGTCTTTGCCCAGGACGTGGGCCGCGACCAGGCGGTGGAGGTCCTTGCCCTCGTTGATGGCGTCGGCCATCGCCGACGCCAGCCCGAACTGTCCGGAACACGCCTGGGCCAATGTCGCCAGTTCGATCGTGGAATAGTCCGCGTCGATGAACACGTGACCGGGTGAGGGGACGAAGCACGAGCGGACGGCGTCGCTCCGGGGCAGGTTCTGCGCGTTCAACGCGCCGAACGAGCTGGTGCGTCCCGACCGCACCAGCGTGTTGAACGACGGGTGCAGGACACGTCCTGCCATCTTGCTGAGGAACGAGCCGCGGAGTTTTTCCGCCTCCCGGTACTCGAGCAGCCGCTGGACGAACGGCACGTGCGGCGCAACGTCGAGGAGGGCGTCGGCCGCCGTGCTGAACCGGCCGTTGTCGGTGCGGGGGAAGTGCAGCTCCGGGTGCCGACGCGCCAGCCTGGCCAGGGCCGCCTGGAGGGACGTCCCCGAGCCGTCGCCGCCGGCGAGGTAGCCGTCCTTTCTGAGTAGCCGGCGCAGCCGTTCGAGCTCCCGGTCGAGTTGCCGGGCAAGGTGCTCCGCTCGCGCCGTGTCGAGGTGCAGGCCGTTCGCACCGATGGCGCGGAGGACGATCGAGGCGCGGAGCTGGATGTGGTGCGTCAGCGGGCCGAAGCGGCGGACCTGATCCGCCAGCCAGTCGTCGGAGACGAGGCCCCAGGTTTCACCACTTGTCCCCAGCAACTCCCGGACGCGCGACCTGAGGTCGCGGTACAGGGCCATGGTGGCGGCGGCGTCCTGCGCCAGGTAGTCGAGGTACGCCGGGTCGATATTCCCGGGCGGTTCGTTGAGCCACCGGCCCCAGGACCGTCGGACGTCGCGGCCGCCGGGGTCGGTCGCCTCCTTGTCCAACCGCAGCCCGAGGTAAGTGGCGGCGCAGTGACTCAGGGTGGCCTGGCCCCGCCCTTCCGCCGTGTGCCCCTCGATACCGAGCACATAGAGGCGGTGGAGCAGTAGTGTGTCCCAAACGCGGTTACGGTCGACGAGGTCGTAAAGTCCGGCGTCGGGGGCGACGGCGTTGAGGACCGCGAGGTCGAACGCGGCGTTGTGGAACACCATGCCGACACCTTTGTGGGCGCGCAGGAACGCGCCGACGTGGGTGCGCTGCACGAAGTACCCGGCGGTGCCGTCGAAGGCGGCACCGAGGACGTAGGCGGGGCAGTCCCAGTCCCGGGCTTCGTCGATGAGCGTCGTCTCCGTATCGAAGGCGTACGTTTGACGGAAAACCCGACCCATCTGGGGGGTCCAGGGGGCGAAGGTGTAGTGCTGCTTGCCAAGCGATACGTCCATGGGTCACCCGCCCCGCCGGTGGATGGATTTGCCGGCGCGATCCACCACGGCCAAATGACGATCCGTCCAGACCTTGCGCCGACTTCGTGGGGTGGCCCGGCCATGACCACCCATGGCACGCCAGGCGGTGAGCAGTACGACTAACAGTGATGCGGTCCACTTGTCA
>CAZNSL010000402.1:0-5808 GCA_964574975.1 uncultured Alcaligenaceae bacterium
TCCAGGATGTCGGAGACGACGCGGATCGTGTACGGGAACTTGTCCGGGCCGGGGACGATGCTCTTGAGCGAGCGCTCGGCCAACGCACCGTGGCCGTACTCGCGCCGGCCGGGGCCGCGCATCGGCTTCACCTCACCGACCGAGAACGGTGGGAAGTAGTAGTCGAGCATGAACTTCTTCGAGTACTCGTCCACCAGTCCCTCGACGCGCTGCTCGTCGGAGACGGTACCGAGGGTGACGTGAACCAGCGCCTGCGTCTCGCCGCGCTGGAAGAGCGCCGAGCCGTGCGTCCGCGGTAACAGGCCGACTTCGCACGAGATCGGCCGCACCTGCTTCATGCCGCGGCCGTCGAGTCGCTTGCCGTCGAGCAACAGGTCGCGGACGACGCGCTCCTCGAGCAGGTACATCGCGTTCTTGATCTGGGCGGCGGTGAACTTCGCCTCGCCCTCGGCTGGGGCGAGTTCGGCGACGGCCTTCTCGTTGAGGGCGGTGACGGCGTCCTTGCGCTCGATCTTGCCGGCCGTCAGCTTGGCCGCCTTGAGCGCGTCGTAGTACGACTTCTTGACGGCCTCGTACGCCTCGTTCGCGCCCTTCGACTCCGGCAACTCCTTCGCGCCGAGGCCGGCTTCGGTGCGCAGCTGCTCGATGGCCTTGACGACCTTCTTGATCGCATCGTGGGCGAACTCGATGGCCGCGAACATCTCGTCTTCGGGCATCTCGCGGGCGAAGCCCTCGATCATGGTGATCGCTTTGGCCGTGCCCGCGACGATCAGATCGAGGTCGCTCTCCTCGAGCTGGTGGTAGGTCGGAAAGGCGACGAACTCGCCATCGATGCGGGCGACGCGCACCGCGCCGGTGACTTGCGTGAACGGGATGTGCGAAACGTGCAAGGCGGCCGACGCGCCGATCATCGCCAGGATGTCCGGGTCGTTGTCCTTGTCGGCCGACAGGGTGGAGGCGATGATCTGGACTTCGTTGATGTAGTCGAGCGGGAACAGCGGCCGGACGGGCCGGTCGATGAGCCGGCTGGTGAGGGTGTCCTTGAGGGTCGGTCGGCCCTCGCGCTTGATGTAGCCGCCGGGGAACTTGCCCGCGCTACTGGGCTTCTCGCGGTAATCGACGACGAGCGGGAAGAAGCCCTTGTTGGGGTCGGCCTTGCCTTCGACGACGGCCGTGAGCGTCATGGTGTCGCCGTAACGGGCGACGACGGCCCCGTGGGCCTGCTTGGCGAGTTTGCCGGTTTCGAGCGTAAGGGTGCCGGAGCCGATTTGAGTTTCGACGCGATGCGCCTGCATTCTGACCTCGTGGGAGGGCAGGAGCGGCGTGCTGGGGAAGGGTTCGGGGTGAGAGGCTAGGGGTGAGGAACGAGAGGTGAATTGCTGTCGCTCACCCCTCACCCCTCATCCCTGCGTTACTTACGAAGCCCCAGACTTTGGATCAGGGACAGGTAACGGTTGCGGTCCTTGTTGCGCAAGTAGCCGAGCAGGCTGGAGCGCTTGCTGACCATCTGAAGGAGGCCGCGACGGCTCGCGTGGTCCTTCTTGTGGGCCTTGAAGTGCTCGTTCAGCTCGCTGATGCGGGCGGTGAGCAGGGCCACCTGGACCTCCGGCGAGCCGGTGTCGGCGTCCGCACGCCGGTACTTCCCGATGATTTCCGTCTTGCGGTCCTTCGTAATCGACATCGCGCCCCTCACGTCCTCCGTCGCACGGCCACTCCTGCGGTTGTCACTTAGCGTCCTTTAGCCACAGTGGTATGGGGAGAAGTGTATGACTCAGGGCGGCGGGGGCAAGGGATGCGAGGTCACTTGTCCAAGTCCTCAAGGAGTTCACGGAGTCGGGCGGTCGCCTTTTCGACCTCCAAACCAGGGATATTCAGTTCGTGAGCGAGATCGTCCCCGGCTAAGAGGCCGCGAACGTAAACCTTGACCCGTCCACGGGCTGCTTTACCCAACGCCGTCCAAAGGCAATCCTGCCGAATACCGGGAGGTTCAACTACATAAGCGGCGACGACCGCGGGCATGGCGTCCGAGCCAATCGCTATCAACGCACTGACACAAGGCAGAATATCCAGATGTAGGCCTTCCGAAGACGAAGCGTTTTCGATCGGCTTGGGCGGCAGTGTGGTAATGTCGCGCACCAGGTAAGGGACGGCAGCCACGGAATGCATCTTCCCGAGTCGGATCACCGCGTCTCGCCGGGCCTCAATGTCGGTCGCGGTCGCCAGGAATGCTACCAGTTGCCGTTCGATCTTTGGTTTCGACGCTAAGCACAGGTCAGCCGCCGCGATCAAATCGTCGAACGTCGCGTCATCGCCCACGTCAATGCCCCGGTTCGCCTGGGGCGCAAACGCGGGCACCGCGCCACCGCCGCCCGACAGGGTAATGCCCGACAGCCAGCCAACGCCCACGGTCGCGGCGGTGCCGAGGACCAGGCCGAGGAGAATGTCGCGACATCGATGCACGGCTAGTCTCCCAATGGCGTGTGGTCGAGACGGATCTCGTTGACGGTATCCGCCGTCCGTCGCCAATCTTTGTTCCCGAACCTCGTGAAATCGGATCGGGATCGCCAGGCGATGTGATCGGAGGCACGCGAGCCTTCCAGCCTCCCGTTTCGCACCCGCCTTTTCGTCACCGGATCGGTGTAGAACGTCGAGACGGTCGCGTTCGGGATGAGGATGGAGACGAACTCGAACATGTTATGGCTACGCTTGATGCGCGCAGTACCGTTGCCCGGGTTTGTCGTCCCGGGCACATCCAGCGAGTAGATGAACCCGCTCTTCGGCAGGTTGTCCTCGTCCAGTTGGCTCGCATCGTCGTCGGGGATGTCCTTATTCACCGGGAATGACACGTCGGCGGCGATCTCCTGCAATTGGCCACCGTTCGGCTGGTGCCACGTCTTGAAGGTCTTGACGCGGCTGACATCGGCCACGATCTTCAATGCCTGGACCGCATTGGCCGGGACGACCGAGAACTCCATGATCATGACGTTGTTGATCAGGTACGGGCGTGGGGCACCCGGAATGATGTCTTTCAAAGCCACGAAACCGTTGTGGGCCGCGCCCAATTTGCCTTGAACGGCGTAAGCGTGTTTGAAATCTTTATCGTCCGCATTCACAGGTCGAGCGCCGTCACCGGTGCCCGTATTCTTGAACCCGCCGGGCGCGGCGAAGTTTACCCAGACGCCGGTCGCCTTGACTTGAGCTTTCTTGCCCCGATACTCGGCTTCGACGGTGATCGACCGCAGTTTGGCATTGGTGTCGGTCACCTCAACCCAGAACTCTCGGCTTGTCTCGCCGGGCGGGAAATCCACCTCAACAGACCCGTTCGTCAACACCACCTCAGTCTGCTTAGTGGAATGTTGCCAGAGCTTGGCGCTGCCGGTCAAGGTGAGTTTGACCTTGTTGGCACCCATGTTCGGGTCATTCGGCTTTTTGACGCTGACCCGCATCAAATCTTTCTCGTTCTCGCCCATGAGGTTCGGATTTTGAGCAACCACGAGGTTGTCCTGGACATCTGGTGTACCGTCATTGTCCGTGTCGTTCTTGTTGACGACGGTCACGGCACCGCGCGCTTTCTCCTCCTTGGATGCGAGCTGGTTGCCGTTCTGGCCGTTCCAGATGTCCAAATCCACCGTGTAAATCGTCACAGTTCCGGCCGGGGCGGGGCCGCCCTGGAAGTTGAAAACCTTGTACCCAAACGTCTGATCCCCACCGCCCACCTGCGGCGTGTACGAGAACGACCCGTCGGTGCCGAACGATGTCAGGCGGCCCGCCGCCGGGTGGCTGACGAGGACGGCAATGTCCCCGCCTGTGTCATTCGTGAGGACGCTGCCGTGCGAGACGGGGTCGTCGCCGACCGGGTAGGCGTCGTCGGATGTCGTCACCCAAGGTGTCTGGAGGATGCCCGGGTCCGGCATAATGATGGTACAGGTGGCGGTACTGCCGGAGCCGACGCCGTCGGTGATGCTGTACTTGAACGACGTGACGCCGCTCCAGTCGTCATTGGGTGCGTACCACCAGAAGCGGCCGTCGGCCAGGATGGTGAGATCGCCCTCCATTCCGGACGTGTTCACCGACCCCACGTCGACTTGCAAGGTGCCGTGCGGCGAGTAGCCGTGGTCGAAGTCGATGTCGTTGTTCAGCACCACGCCGCTGACCCCGACGTACGGCCGCGCTTGATACGCGTCGTCGAAAGCGATGCAGATGTCGTTGACTGGCGTCACCGTCACAGTGACCGTCGCCGTCGATTCCTCGTCCGCGTCGTCGGCGACCGTGTAGCTGAATACGTCCACGCCGTGGAAATCAGGGTCGGGCGTATAGAGAAGAACGCCGTCCGTCGGCTGCGTCACCAAGCCGTTGGGAGTTACCGAGTCCCAATACGCGATGTGGAGGTTGTCGCCGACTTCGGTGCCGATGTCACTGTCGGTATCGTTCGCTAATACGCTGACTTCCACGGCACCGTCTTCGATGACGGTCGCGGCATCGTCCGCGGCAACCGGCGCGACGTTCGGCGGAGGTTCACTGTCGTCTTCATCCATGGCGCTAGCCGTCCGGTTGAGACGCCCAGCG
Source organism: uncultured Alcaligenaceae bacterium (assembly GCA_964574975.1). Classification (GTDB taxonomy): domain Bacteria; phylum Planctomycetota; class Planctomycetia; order Gemmatales; family Gemmataceae; genus JAXMAS01. Next base: position 4,567 of record CAZNSL010000402.1, read on the forward strand.
ACCCCGTCGCCTGCCGTCCCAACCGGGGAACTGGCCTGTGACGCTGCCGGAGCGACGGCGGCGGGGATACTCGGTCGAACCGGTATCTCGGTTCGTGCGAGTGCTGTCGGCGGATCGTCCTTCGCGCTACGGACGGGCGTATCGACCCAGAGGCCGAGTCGAGGCAGGCTGGCAATCGCCGCCGAGTCGTCTTGGAGCAGATCGATTGCCGTCGATTGCGATTTGGTGGCGTCGTACCGCCGGTCGGTGGGTCGATCCGTGCGGTCTGAGTCGTTGTCCGCCGGCTTTGCAGATGCAGTTTGTTGGTCGGAGGGACTGTGGGCCTCGTCGGCAAGTTGAAGCGTCGCTCGCCGAACTGGGGAGGCGAATTCCGAATCGACTTCACTGGGAATTGGAGTCAGCAACGGGACGTATCCAGCCGCCGCGATCAGCGAAGGTGACGCAACGGCAAACAGGTTATTCGTGGCATCCCGGCTGTCGAGCATTTCCAGGCGCAAGACGATGCGGGCGAGCGACCGATTGCGGTTGACGGGCATGAGACATCCCCCCGGGAATCGTGCGGACCTGCCGATTCCGCGGCGGGCATCCTAGTCGTGCCGCGTCTCGATGTCACAAGAATTCGCCAGCTTCCCCCGTGCCGGGAATTCGTCACCGCGGCTTGGGCTGAGCGTCGCGTTTGCGCTTCTCGGCCTTTTTATCCTCCTCGGCCCATTCGACTAACCGCTTTAGGGAGGCGGCCATTGTCGGGCTGCCCGGCAGGACGCCGAACCACATATCCACCGTCTGCCAGTACGGAGGCTTACCGGGCAGATTCCTGTTCTTCAGAAAGAAGATGCACCGCTCCCCCTTCTTCAGGTACGGCAGCCGATCCTTCGGGGACGAGTCGAACCGCTTCACCTCGGCGCGTAGTTGCTTCGACTTGTCCCATTCCCCCTTGAGAACCTCGACCACGGTCAACCGCAACTGCCACGCGACGATCGTTCCCCCTTCACTGGCATTTCCCGAGAAGTCCTCGTCGATCGTCGCCAAGACGACCAACTCGGATCGGTCGAGGAACAACTTGAGGGTGTCGTCGCCAGCATCTGCGAAGCAGTGCGCCGCCGACAAACAGAGAGCGAACAGCAAGGTAATTCGGAGCATGGCAATCGACTTCACGGGGAGTTGGAGTCCGCGATGTCCAAGTGCATATTCAATGACTTCGTGGCGAGCCGGGAGCGGGAGCAAACGCAGGGGAGAGGGCAA
>CAZNSL010000403.1:0-5808 GCA_964574975.1 uncultured Alcaligenaceae bacterium
GCCGTGCCCGCGTCGCCGCCGACGACGATGCTCACGCCGTCGCCGCCGTGCCGCTTTTGCACCAGCGCCGTGCCGGGGGCCATGGTGTACTGCACCTCGATCACCGACGTGACCGGGATGACGTTCCAATCCTTCTTGGCGTAGTGGCAGACGAAGTTGCGGCCCCAGGAGTGCGGGTCGGTCTTGGCCATCGCCTGCTGGCGGACGTGATCGAGGATCGGCATGCCCATGCCGAGCATCACGGCGGCGTTGCGGTAGTGCAGGTGCAGGTAGTCGAAGGCGGGGCCGCAGCCCTTTTTGACTTGCAGGCCGAGGCAGGCGTTGAAGACCTCTTCGCCGGGTCCGCCGACCCAGAAGAACGCCTCGCCGGACTTGGACATCTTGATGCAGCGTTCCTCCATGACGCGGCAGCGGAGGACGACGCGATAGAGTTCGCGGGCGCGGTCGGCCGGCAGGTATTCGTCGCCGGTGGAGATTTCGTCGGCGGCGAGGGCAACGCCGTTCGGCTCGTCGCTTGGCGGGATCGGCATGAACGACTCCGTAAGCTGCCGCCGGCCCGGCGGCGGGGACAGTCGATTGTGGCCCCGGCCGGGGAAACGGCCAGCCGGCCGGGGTCATTCTATTTTAGAACGGCCGCGGCCGCGGGGCGCGGGGGTCGCCGGGCCGCGGCGAGATGGGATGGGCGGACGTGGGCCGGGTGTGCCACTTGTCCGGACGGGCGCGGCAACGCGCCGCGCGGGTGCCGGCGGGTTACAGGTTGTCGTACAAGGCGATGTAGCGAACGGTGCCGTTGGGTAAGTAGACCTTCAACTTCTTCACGATCTGGCCTTCCACTCCGCCGGCGTCTTCCGCGTTGCTGGTCATCAGGTGGCCGTCGGCTCGCACCGCGAGCAGCGGGTCGGCCTCCGGGTCCTCGGTTAGCAATTGCGTCAGGTCCGCGATCTGATTCGGCTGACGTCGCACCTTCAGCCCGACGCGATATATCGTCGGCGGCACGACGATCAGGTCCGGGCGGGAATCGCCCGAGGCCGCGAATGTCGGCACCCGCACCACGCCGCTGGATCGCACCGTCAGCGGTTGGTCCCACGAGCCGGAGGAATCGTCGAGTTGACCGGCGGCCAGTGGCGAGAGCAGTTCGCCCGAACTGCCCGTCGCCAACGTCACCGGCGAATCGGATGCCAGGGTCGTCACCCGGATGTTTTGCCCGCTCAGCACCACCGGGTCGTCGGCGTTCAGCGGCCGGCGCAACTGCACGCCGGTGATGGACGAATCGCTGGCGAACGCGACGTTGGCGACGCCCGCGTTCGAGGCGTAGCCGCTGATCGTGCAGTTGGTCAGGTCGATGTGCTGGCACTCCCGCGGTCCGAGGGTGAAGCCGTCGCGGCCGGTGATGTGACAGGCGATGAAGGCGCAGTCGCGCGCGTACTCGTGGCAATGCACGCCGGGCGCGGTGACGTTGTTGAACACGGCGTCCTGGCACGAGCCGACCACGAGGCGGGCGGCGAGGGTGACATCGCGGACGCTGACGCGGCCGCAGGTGGCCAGGGTGAAGTCGGGTGGGGCGGTGGGTAACTGCTCGCCGGGGAAGGGCACGAAGGCGACGTTGTCGAAGGCGAATCGTAGGCCGGCGCGGACCAGGCCGAAACCCTCGGCGTCGTGCGGCGGCGGGGAGGCGATGGACAGGTCGCGGATGGTGATGTCGCTCATGTGCTGGCGCGGGCCAGTGGGTGGGAACGGCTGGTAGCCGGGCACCAGGCAGGCGAGGTCGGCGGCGTACTCCTGAACCGTGGGAGTGGTGAAGGTGACGTTACCCGTCATCGTGTTGACCGATTCGACGGTGAGCCACTCGCCGAAGAACTCGTTGATGCCAGGGCCATCGCCCAGGAGAACGTCGTCGCCAGGGGCGAAGACGGCGCGGTTGGCCGGATCGGGAATGTTGATGGAGGTCGATTTGGCGGGGATCGGCTGGCCAGCGCCGGCGAGCGGGTTGACGGCGAAGCCCTTGACGTGCTTGAAGTCGCTGAAGCCCGTACTGCTGCCGCCGGTGACTTGAACTCTGTTTGGAATGATTGGGAATGAGTCGACGACGCTACGGGACCGTACCGAACGATTCGGACCTTGCTGGACCGTCCAGAAGTAAATGACCTCTCGCACCGCGTAGTCGGCGATATTCGGAACTTCGACCGTGTTGAAGTTGATGATGGTACCCGGCGAGCGGCCGTCAACCAAGCGCGAGACGAGTCCCAGGGTCGCGCCAGCCGTCGTGGCGACCAGGACAGTTTTGCCGGGGCCGGCCCCGCGCACGACCAACCCGGCGTGCCGCTCGTCCAGGGTGAAGGCCGTGGCACCGGTGCCGCCGAGGTAAATGCGGCCTCCGGGAAGTTGCACGGTGCCGTTGTACCGCCCGGCGGTGTGTGCTGCGGCGGCGAGCGCCTCGGCGTTGGCGTCGGCCACGAGGGAGTTCGCGTCCTCGGTGCGTAGCGGCGGCGTGACGACGTAGTTGCCGGCGCGGCTGACGGGCTTGAACATGGTGATCTCCGGATAGAAGGTGAGAGAGAGTATTGTTGGCCAACTCTGCGTTGGTGCAAAGAAGCGAGGCATTACTTGTCGCGACGACATCGTGATAGCCACATGCCGAGCGCACCGAGGCACAGCATTCCCGCGCTCGTCGGCTCGGGAATGATCGTCGGGGTGAAGGCGATAAACGTCGGGTTTGGGTTTGCTGTCGCGCTCACGAAGGTGTCGACGAAGGCACCTGTCGACGAATTAAACCGCAGAATCCGATCATTAAAGAACGAGGCGACGTACAACAAGTTGTCGGGGCCCAATGTCAGTCCAAACGGATTGGACAACCCGTTTCCGAATGCGAACGCACCAAGGGGCGCACCCGTTGTGCCATCGTACTGCAAGACGGCATTCGCATTACCGCTCGAAACGAGCAGACTCCCGTCTGGCAAGAACAAGAGTGCGTGGCCGGCAGCGAGTCCCCCACTACCCGGACTGACGAACTCGCCGAGCGATGCTCCCGTGGTACCGTTGTACCGTAGAACCCGGTCGTTATTGACGACATAAAGGTTCCCGTCCGGCCCAAAAGTCATTTCGAAAGCGCCGCCATCCAGACCGCCGCTCCCGGCGGGAACGAACGTGCCAGCAGGCGTTCCCGTCGTGGCGTTGACCCTCTCGATACCCACCGTGTTTCCTAGACCCGGCCGGAAGAAGTACAACAACCCATCGGACCCGAAGGCAAACCTCGCCGCGGGGGCATTGCTTGGTACGACCGTGTTGATGAAGATGCCGGAGTTGGGGTCGAAACGGTTGATCGTGTCAGTCGTATCGCCAGCGACATAAAGGCTCCCGTTCGGGCCGTAGCGCAAGGCCGATTCGCGGTTGGCGGGGTTTCCGAGGGTAAACCGCCCGAGGAATTGACCTGTAGTGCCACTGTAACGCTGGACGAACGACGGCATGGTAAAGTTGTTGTTGAAGCCGTTTGCGACCATCAGGTCGCTGCCGATGACTTGCGCGCTTGCAGCCGACACGCCTAGCAGAAGTAGCCCGGCGGTCAGAGCGCCGCGGATGCTGTAGAAGGTCTTCGTCATGGTGGTTCTCCTTCCGTTCGGGCGATCCGATGCGGGCGGGGATTTGACCGGCGCGGCGGCGCGCGCCGTCCCGCGCGGGGGCGCGCGCTTGCCCGCACCCCCGCGCGGTTCAGCTATTGAACTCTGTGAATCGGGATGTAGGCGATTGGAGTCGTGCCGTTAATGGCGTACAGCACGAGGTGGCCGTTAACGGTGCCGGGCGGGGCAGTACTCTGAATCAGGCTCGTCGCCAAGTTGCCGTCCGCCCGCACGGCCAAGACTGGAGTGCCATTCGCCGTGCAGAACTCGGCGATGGCGTGGTCTTGGTTGGCCGTGGCCAGCACGATCAGCGGGGCGACGGGATTGTTGGGGGCGCTTTGGAATTTGCCGTCCAACCGCGTTCCCGACGCCATCCGCCAGGCGTCCACGGGGTACGTCTGAAGAAAGAGAACGCCCGGTGGCATCGGCGCGAGCAGGATGCCGCTGCTGGTCTCCGTAAGGTAGACGAGCGGGGCTGACACGTTCAGCAGTCGCAGGTTTTGCCCCTCAATGTTCATCTGCGTGTCCGAAACGACGTTCGTCAACTGCAAATCGCTGGCGTGGAGGAAGATGACGAACGGGGCCGGCGGGGGGTAGCGGCGGTCGGTGATCGTCAGGTTGGTGATCCGCGACCCCTTGGCGAACTGGATGGAGGGATTTGCGCTGCCTTGGAAGAAAAACCCGTAGTTGCGGATGAAGCAGTTCGTCAGGTTGATGCGCTCGCACTCCGGCGGGTTGCTCGTCCAACCGCCGGGCCCGTTGGCCGTGGTGTTGATGTACTCGTAGTCGATGCCGTACTCTTCGTTGGTAATGCTGCGGGCCACGAGGTTGTCGATGAGGACATCCTGGCCGACGGTGCAGCGCAGCCCGCCGTCGAGGACGCAGTCGCGCATCGTCAGGCGGCCGCACTCCGCCAAAGCGATGTTGAAACTCACCGGGTCCGGGTCCGGGTCGTCGGTCGGGTCGGCGTTCCCGAACCCCACGTTGACGATCTGCATGCGAACGGCCAAGCGCACCTGGCCAACCGAGGTACTTTGAAGGGCACCGGCGACGGAGAAGTCGCACAGGGTGACATCGGCGAGGTGCCGTCGTGGCGAGCCGGGGCCGTCAATCGGCCGGCCGGGCACCAGGCAGGTCAGGCCATCGGCATAGCTGCGGCGCACGCCGGCGGCCAACGTCACTTTGCCGGGCGCTTCGACGGCCGCGACCTTCGCCCACTCGCCAAAGAACTGCGAGGCCCCAGGGCCGTCGCCGATTACGACATCGTCGCCTGGTGCGAACATGAACCGGTCTTCGTCAATCACCAGGTTGACAACCCGGGTGCCAGGGAGAACCTTTCCCATGACACGAGCGCCTTTGATGTGCTTGAAGTTGTCCGGCGGTAGTGCTGGTGGTGGCGGCCAGCCGGTGCTGATCGTGCCGCTGAGGAGGACAGTTCTCTGGGCGTAGTTCACCTCGACGACCGTGAGCAACTGTCGCGGCGAACGCTCCCCCGTCTCATTGAATCGCCAGAAGTACAACAGGTCGCCGAAGGTGTAGTTGGCGATGTCATCGATTCCTGTGACGAGATTGGTCCCTGGCTCAAAATCGCCGTCGCTGGTGTAGGGGATCAATGTCGAGACGATGGCGATCGTCTCGCTTGTGCCCTGCGGGACGAGGAACGTCTTGTCGCGACCTGCCCCACGAATGGTGATGCCCGCCGAGCGCTCGTCGAACGCCAGGACGCTGCGGTTCGGATCTATGTTGGCGAAATAGAACGTGCCAGCCGGCAGTTGCACGATGCCGTTGTTCAGCCCGGCTACGGCGATGGCCGCCTCTAACGCACTCTGGTTGTCCTTGGTCGCCTGAGCCGACGTACCGGGCTGAAGCGCCACGTCCACGACGAACTCATCGGCGGTATTTTGGGTAATCTGCGAGGGGGGGGGCATTTGCGTAACCTCACGGTGTTGGCTCCTCCGACGGGCGGCCGGGCGTTGCGCACCGGGTGGCCGCAAGGACGCGCGGCCGGCCGTCGTTTGTCGAAGTGCGTCTCATCGTAACCGGGCGCACGGCCGACTGCAAGGGGCTGCCCGGCGGATTCGTCGCGCCGTCGGGCGTACAATGCCGTCAGCGAGCTGGGTCGGGGGGGGGGGGGGGGGGGGGGGGGGGGGGGTGAAAACGGGGGGGGGGGGGGGCCCCCCCGCCCCGGGGGGGG
>CAZNSL010000404.1:0-5790 GCA_964574975.1 uncultured Alcaligenaceae bacterium
CTCCACCCCCATCCCAAGATCTATCTCCACGCTGACAACAGTGGGTGAACTCCAGAGCGCCCCGTGGCTTGCGGCTCGCCGCGGGCGGTGTTAGGATGTGGGGCGACTTCCGCTGCCCCACCTCTCGACCGGAGTCGCGCCATGCCCGATGCCACCGTCCTCTGCCCGTCGTGCTACGCCTCCCTCAAGATGCCCGACGCCGTCCCCATCGGGCACTACGTCAAGTGCCCGCGCTGCTCGCTGCAGGTCCGTAAGTCGGCCAAGGCCGGCGCGGCCAAGCCGCCGGCCGACGACTTCTTCGCCAAGGTCAACCTCAACGCCCTGGCCACCGAACCGGCCGCCGCCGCGCCGCCGCCCGCGAAGAAGGCCGTCGCATCCGTCGTCCCGACCGCGTCGCCGCGACGGTTCCCGCTCGCGCCGCTCGCCGGCGGGGCGGCCCTCCTTTTGTGCGGCCTCGCCATCGACCTGACCATCCGATTGCAGGCACCGACCACGCCGACGCCGTCAGCCGCGAACGAACCTGTCGCGGCGCGGCCACCGGAGACGCCAACCAAAGTCCAGCCAGTCGCCGACATCAAACCGCCGCCACAACCCGCCGCGGTGCCGCCGCCGGCCGCGCCGCCGAAGCCGACGCCGCCCGCGCCGTCCGTCGGCATCGCCCACTGGGGGCAGGACTTCGAGGCCGCGAAGCAGACCGCCCGCCGCGACAACCGGGACGTGCTGCTGCTGTTCACCGGCTCGGACTGGTGCCCGCCGTGCATGGCCCTGGAGAAGAACGTGCTGCGCGAGCCAGAGTTCGACGCCTGGCTGCGGCAACGCTTCGAGCCGGTCGTCGTCGACTTCCCGCGCCGCGACCCGGCGGCCATGAGACGCGTCCGGGACGCGGCCCGCAACCAACGCCTGTCGGCGGAAGTATTCGCCGAGGCCGTTGAAGGATACCCGACGCTCTTGCTGACGGACGCCGACGGCCGGCCGTACGCCCAGGAGTGCGGCGGCATGGAGCGCGACGAACTGCGCGCCTGGCTCGGAGCCGCGATCTCCCAGCGCGACGAGCGCGATGGCCTGATTTCCGCCATCGGCGCGGCGACCGGAGCGGCCAAGGCGCGGGCGATCCAACGGGCCGTGACCTACGTGCAAAAGCTCGACCGCAAGTTGGCGGCCCACCGGCACTACGCGGCCGACCTGCGGACGTGGGCGCAACAGGCCCGCGACGCCGACCCGGACAACACCGTCGGCGCGGGCGAGTTGGCCTTCGTCGTCCACTGGGCGCGACGGGCCGAGGCGGCGACGAAACTACCCGCCGACGCGACCCGCGACCGCGCCCTCGTCGACGAGTTCGCAACGTGGCGCGAGGGGCACCGCTGGCACAACGCGGAACGAGCGGCCTTCCTGCACGAGTACGCCGCGAGCCTGCGGCTGGGGCTGGGCGAGTCGGCCGCGGCGCTGGCCGAGTTGAGCGCCGGCCTCGCGGCCCAGCCGCCCGACCCCTGGCCGGCCCGGCTCGCTACCGGCAAGGCGCTCGACGTGAACTTCGGCACGGCGTTCCTGGTCGACGCCGTCGGCCCGCGCCGCACGGTGTTGACGGTCTCCGCGCTGGTGCAAGGCCCCGGCCGGCTTTGGGTCCGCGCCGGCGACAAGCTGCACGACGCCACGGTGGTCGCCGACGACGCCGCGACCGGCCTGGCGCTGGTCGAGTTCGCGGATGCGAAGTACCCGGCGAAGGTGCTGCGGCCGGTGGCACGGGCCGACCTGCCGGCCGGCACAACGCTTGTCGCGGTCGGCCACCCCGACGACACGGCCGACGCAGTGGTGGCGAAGTCGGCCGCCCGCACCGACGGCGTCCGGACAGCTCTGTTGCAGCCGGCGCTGAAGCCGGCGGCCCTGCGCGGCGCGCCGCTGTTCGACGCGAAGGGCAGCCTGGTCGGCGTCGCGGTCCACGAGCCGGCGTTCCCCGGCACGGTAGACGGCGCGGTGCGGGTGGCCGAGGTGTGTCGGTTCCTGAAGGCGCACCTCGGCAAGGAGTTCGTGCCGGCGACACCCTTCATCAGTGCCGCGTCGCCGGCGGAGACGGCCAAGCGCTGCCGCGACAACGGCTTCGTCGTGCGCGTGTGGAAGAGCCGGCGCTGAGGCGACGGGGTGCGGCGGGTATAATGGCCGCGACCCACGGAGGCCGTCCGATGCCGATGCACGACTGGCAGCGAGTCCCGGCAGGGATTTACCACGCCTTTCATCACCGCTGGATTTCCGCAGTCGCCGACGCCCTCAACGCTGGTCTGCTGCCGGACGAGTATTACGCCCTGCCGGAGCAGAAGACGCGGAAGTTTGGTCCGGACGTTCTGGCACTGGAGCGGCAGGAACTTGAAGCAGACGACGCCCCCTCCCCCGGCGGGGGTGGGTCGGCCGTCGCCCTCCGCGCCGCCCCGTCGGCCCGTTTCGTTGCCCAGACCGATGAGGAGTACTATCGCCGCAAGAAGAGCCACATCGCGGTGCGGCACGTCAGCGGCGACCGAACGGTAGCGATGGTCGAGATCGTCTCGCCGGGCAACAAATCGGGCAAGCTCGCGCTCGGCGAGTTCGTCGAGAAGGCGTGCGACCTGCTGGAGCGGCGCATCCACCTGCTGATCGTCGACCCGTTCCCGCCGGGCCGCCAGGACCCGCACGGCGTCCACGCCGCGATCTGGGAAGAGCTGCTCGGCCAGTCGTTCGAGCCACCACCGGACGAGCCACTGACTTTGGTGTCTTACGAGTGCGAGGCGGTCACGCGGGCGTACATTGAGCCGCTGGCCGTCGGCCGCGAGCTGCCGGCAATGCCACTGTTCTTGCAGCCCAACGGCTGCGTGATGGTGCCGCTGGAGGCGACGTACCGCGAGGCATTCGGCGTCATGCCGAAGCGCTGGCGCGACGTGCTGGAGCCGGAGGCATAAACGGCCTACTCGAACAGCGCCGCGACGGCGACGCGGAAGCCGCTCAGGTGTGGCTCGGCCGTCAACTCCTGGTCATCGGGGAACAATGCCGACTTCGCGTCTGGCCGGTGGACCGTCACGCTTCGGCGGCGCGGGTCGATGATCCACACCAGCGGCACGCCCGCTTCGAGCAAGGCGTCGATCTTCTCGTTGATGTCGTCCTGGGTGTCGCTCGGCGAGAGGATTTCGACGGCCAAGGTCGGCACGCCTTCGATGATGGTGGTGTTCTTCGGCTTACGGGCCAACACGTCCGCACCGACGTAGGCGACATCGATGCCGAACGTCGTTTCCGGCTCGCCCGGCAGCCGGACACCGGCGTCGCCGGTCAGCACCTTGCCCCGCGGCTTCGGCCGGCCGTCGAGCCAATTGGCCAGGTGCTGTGCGACCCGAGTCATCGTGCTGCTGTGAAACTCGTTGCGGTACGGCATTTGTCGCTCCCTCAACTCGCCGCGGATCAGCCAGCGTTCAACGCCATCGTCGGGCAGCGCGAGCAATTCGGCCGTCGTCATCGGGGTTGTGGCAGTCGCCATCGTCGCACGTCCTCCGCACGGGTTCGTCCCCGCAGTGTACCACGCTACCGTTCGCCCGTTCAATCCACGTCGCACTCGCCCGCATTGCGCCGGGACGCCGTTCGCGCGCGGTCGTACGCCGCCTTCGCGTCGTCCATCGCGCCCGGATGAAGCGCTGCGGCGGCGATCGGCCGCGGACCACGCCCTGCGGGCACCACGCGGCGCTGCGGCGCGACGCACGGATCGGCGAAAGACTAGCGGCCGCGCCCTTCGTGCGGTACAGTCGAGATACCGCGACCCAACCCTCCCCGGAGACTTCGCCGTGTTCGACCGCATCAGCGCCGGCTTCCGCTCGGCCAGTTCCTGCCTCGACGTCCTCAAGGCCGACAAGCGCCTGATCGTCTTCCCGCTGTTGAGCGGCCTCAGCGCCTTGCTGGTGCTGGCCAGCTTCGCCGTGCCGCTGGCCGTCCTGAAGCCGAACCTGGTGCAAGCCCTCGACAACGGTGCGCGCATCAACCTCCCGAACTCGCCGGTCGTTTACGCTGTGGCCTTCTCATTCTACTTCTGCAACTACTTCGTCATCTACTTCTTCAACGCCGCATTGGTCCACTGCGCCCTGATGCACTTCCGCGGCGTCGAGGCCGGCCCGGCCGAGGGGCTGGCCGCCGCCGGCCGGTGCCTGCCGCACCTGCTCGCCTGGTCGCTGGTCTCCGCGACCGTCGGCATGCTCCTAAAGATGGTCGAGAACGCCAACAACAAGGTCGGTGGCATCGTCAGCGCATTGCTGGGAGTCGGCTGGACCGTGCTGACCTACTTCGTCGTGCCGGTGCTAGTGTTCGAGAAGGTCGGCCCGATCGACGCGGTGAAGCGTTCCGGCAAGATCCTGAGCCGGACGTGGGGCGAGGCGATCGGCGGCCACGCCGGCATCGGCTGGGCGCTGTTGCCGTTCTGGCTGCTCGGCCTCCTGGCCGTCGTCGGCGGCGTATTCGCCATGACGAAGGCACCGGTGCTGGGCGCGACGCTCCTGGTGCTGGCGGTGGTCTACTTCATCGTGCTGGGCCTGGTGGACGCGACGCTCAAGGGCATCTTGCTGGCGGCGCTGTACCTGTACGCGAAGCACGGCGAGGTGCCGGCCGAGTTCGACCGTTCGGCCCTGGAATGCTCATTCACCGCGAAGGCGTAACGGCGCACGAGCCGACGACAGCAGGTCGACTCGGCGAGCTGCGATATGCTGTCGGGAGTGCTGGCGAATCATCCGTTCGGCGTCGGAGGAAGGAAGCGGCTCATACCACTCGGCGGCGGGCGTCCGTGTGCGACGCGCCTGGAGTTCACCCAGTGTTGGACTTGCCGTAAGTCCTTGCGGTTGAGAATCCCCTGGAATTCCTGGATCGGGTGGCGCACCCCTGGGGAAGGTCCGCCCAGCTCGGGTGAATCGCCGTTAGCGGGGCCGGCCCGGCAGGAGCCGAACCGCCTGCGCCCTGGAATCGCCGTAACCCCAAGGTGGCGGCCTGATCCGGGCCTCGGCAACACTGGGTGAACTCCAGCGACGCGCGACTTGACGGCATCTCCGGCCCACGGTACGCTGGCGCTGGGTATCGCCCGGTCGGGTCTTTTGTCTGGAGTCCACCCATGTCCCCAGAGCCGATACCCCCCGCCGAACCGCCCGCCCCCACCCCGGTCCCGCCCGAACTTCTGGCGTGGGCCCGCCAAACCTTCGACGCCCAGGAGTTCTTGGAGGGCGTGCGGGAGATTGAGGCGACCGGGGGCGAGCCGCTGGAGTCGTTCATCGGCGAGGTCGAGGCCGTGGTGCGCGGGTCGTGAGCGACGCCGCCGACAAGCCGTTCCCCTACCGCGTCTCCTACTCGGGCCGCGTGCGGCAGCGGATATTGGAGTTGGCGGCCGCGGCACGGGCGCGGGGCGACGGCGAGGCGTACTTGGCGGCCCTGCGCGAGTTCGACCGCCGTCTTCGTGTCTACCCACAGTTCGGCGACCCGTTGACCGATCTGCTGGCAGAGGCCGGGCAGGTGCGGCTCGGGACGGTGCCTCCGCTGGCGATGCGGTACGGGGTATTGGAGGAGCGGAGGGTGGTATTCGTAGCTGCCCCGCCGGTGCTGCTGCCGAGGCGTAAGGCCGAGTGAAGGCAGGCCCAACCATTTGCTGCACCGAACCGGGGCCGCATTTCGTCTCTCCGTGGGTTGCTGTTGCCCCCGCGGCCCCCGCCATGCTGAGCGGCGGTCGTTTGACGGCACGGCCCTACTCGGCCTGCTGGCGGCGCTGTACCTGTACGCGAAGCACGGCGAGGTGCCGGCCGAGTTCGA
>CAZNSL010000405.1:0-5781 GCA_964574975.1 uncultured Alcaligenaceae bacterium
CTAACACCAAGGCCATTGCCGGCCCGCCGCTAATAGTCTTCCGGCTTCTCCGCCGCGAAGCCGTCGATCACCTCCTGCTTGCGCAAGAGGGACACGCACCAGGGTGAGACGACTAACCCCGGTAAGGCCAGCATCAATATCGCAATGGGGATCCACATGGTGTCCTCCTCCTTGATCGCGTACTGAAGCAGAGCGACCCCGAACGGCACGAACGGGCCGACGATCGCCATGATCGCCGACGTCATCGCCAGTGGGTAACTGCTCAGGGAGTGCATGTGCGACGCCCCGGCGCAGACCACCATGCCCCAGAGGAACTGGAACACGAACCCACCCAGGTAGACGAACCGCTCGTTGCGCTCCTCAACAGTTAGCTCCTTGAACTTGCGGCCGGTGGCGGTCGGCGGCCGCCATTTGGCCATCTTGTCCTCCGGCTGCACGATCTCCATCTTGAAGATCATCGGCCAGACCGAGTACAGCCCGCCGGCGATGGCCATGATGCACGTCAGCACGCCGGACGCCAGCAGCAAGGTCGATGGCTTGACCACCTGGACCAGGGCCGGGCCGCGGGCACTGCGCTCGAAGCGGTCGCGCAGCGGCTGGAACGCCGTCTCCTCCGCGTCCTTGGCCGAGTGCGCATCGCCGACTAGGCCGTAGCCGCCCGCCTCCTCGACCTGGCGGTTGCGCTCCTCCTGCGATACCGGAGCGGCGGCCTTCGCCTTGGCCGACTTCGCCGACACCGGCGCGAACACCTCGTCGCACTCCGGGCAGCGGACCTTCTTTCCGGGTTCCAACGCAGCGCGGACCTTCAGTTGTGTCCCGCACTCCGGGCAGTCGTAGACAGGCATGACCGGCTCCTCTCAGGAGTCAGGGGTCAGGAATCAGGAGTCAGGAGCCAGAAATCAGTACCAACTGATTGCATTCTGACTCCTGACCCCTGACTCCTGACCCCCAGACTATTCCCCCATCGTACTCGCCGCGGCGCGCGTCCGCCAGACGCCGAGGTCGGCGGGCTGGCCCAGCACGCGCAGCCGCAGCCGCTTCAGCGACCGCCAGCCGAGGGACGCTGCTGCCGGCGCGACCAGTGTCGCGTCGCCGACCAGCAGCACGACCTTGCCGCCGGGCTTTACGACGCGGTCGCACTCGGCCACCAGCCGTCGGTAGAGCGGGCCGACCTGTTCCGGGTCGAGCAGTTGCACGCCGAACGGCGGGTTGCAGACGACGCGGTCGATGGCATCGTCCGGCAGCGGCAGCCGGCGGGCGTCCCAGCGGGCGAGCCACCATGCCGGGCCGACACGCTTCAAATTGAGTGCGGCCGCGGCGACGGCTGCGCGATCGAGGTCGCCACCGACGACGCGCACCTCGCCGGCCCGTCGCTGCCGCGCCAGTTCGAGTTGCTCGCCCAGGATGGTGCCGGCCCCGCACATCGGGTCGAGAACCACATCGCCGGATGCGGCCCCAGCGAGGCGCACCATCGCACCGGCGATCGACGGCCGCAGCGACGCCGGCAGGTGTTCGACCTTGTAGGTGCGGTGCCGCATGGTCGCGTCGGACAGTCGCAGTCCGCAGACGGCCCGCTTGCCGTCGATGGTCAGCCAGACTTCGACGGCTGCATTCTCGTCGGCCGGCTTCCAACTCGCCGGGAACTTGCCGGCGAGACCGCGGGCGAGGGCGGCGCGCGCGTCGGTGCGGCGGTAGCCGTGTTCGCCGGTCATCTGCGTGACGAGGCGATAGGTCGGCCGGCCCTTCGGCTTCGGGTGAACGCGGTGGTGCAGCCGCAGGAGGTTCGCCCAGTCGGGTTCGCGGGCGGTCCAACGTTCGATCTTGTCGAGGTCGGCGGCGCGGTAGGTCAAGGCGTCGGTGCCCCAGGCGAGCAGGTAGACATCCTCGGTCGTGCGCAGATGGAGCAGTTCGGGCGTGACATCGGGGACGCGGAAGACGACGGTGCCGCGGTCGGTGCGCTTGACCTCGCCGTGCAGATCGCGGACGATCTCGTCGGCCGCGACCTCTTCGAGGCCGGGGTGGACTTTGGCGTAACACGGCGGCAAGTCGGCAGCGGGACGGGACATGGCACTTCACGGTACGTCGGGCGATTCGAGCAGGAGCGCCCGGAATCCAGCCTGCACGAAATGGTGGTCGGCGGTCAGGGCATCGGTCAGCCCGCGGCCTGTCATCGACACGAAGGAGGTGCAGTCGGTCAGCGACCACGTCTTGTCCGGCCGTTTGGCGAACAGGTCAACGCCGGCTTGCATCAACTCCGCCGACGCGGCCACGACGGTCGTGTTGGCGTCGCCGCGGATCGCGCTCAGGAGGTCGAGGAACAGCCGACGGTCATCGCCCCGGACAAGCGTATTGCCCAATTCGGTCAGGACGTAGTCTGTTGTGACGCAGGGACCGCGGTGGCGTGCGCCCCAGGCAACGGCGGCGGCGTGCCACTGATCGTTGGGGCCAACGATGGCCAGGTAGTACGACGTGTCGGCGAAGGCTGCGTTCATTGGCCCTTCGGCGTGCCGTAAAGGTAATGGTCGTGTTGGGCCGATGCGTCTGGCGGGAGGTGCTGGGCCTTACCGACGACGCCGCGGAGGCGGTCGAGTAGCGTGGGCAGTTCTTCCGTAACGGGAAGGATTTCGACGCGGACCTTGGCCCCTTCGGGCAATTCAGCCGGAGCGTCCAGCACGATCTGTCCGTTCTCGATATGGCCTTCCAGGGACATAGCAATACCTCCGCCTATCGTCAGCCTCATAATACTCCGTACCAGTATCCGGGCCAACGGTCGCCGGCCGGGGGGTGACATCGGTGGCGCGGAAGACGACGGTGCCGCGGTCGGTGCGCTCGACCTCGCCGTGCAGATCGCGGACGATCTCGTCGGCCGCGATCTCTTCGACGCCGGGGTGGACGGTGGCGTAGCACGGCGGCACGTCGGCGGCGGAACGGGACATGGCGTCACTTCAACAGGGCGACGAAGCCGGCTTGCTCGAAATGGTGGTCGTTGGTCTGTGCCTCGCGCAGGCCGCGGGCTTCCATGACCCGGAAGGAAATGCAGTCGGTCAGCGACCAGTCCTTGTCCGGACGGTCGCGGTACAACACTTCGCCGGCGGTCATGTCGTCGTCGGAGAGCGGCAGCACGGTCGTGTTCGAATCGACCGTCAGACGGTCGAGCAGGTCGCCGTACCAAACCCGCGTCGACGTCCGTGCGAAGGCCGCGACAACTTCAAGGAACACGAACCGGGTCGTGAGGATCGGTCTCTTCAGCTCGGCCACGACGGCCACGGCCCGCTCGTACCATTGGTCGCGGGGATTCAGCAACGCGACCCAGAAATGGGCGTCGGCAAAGACGGGTGTCATAACTTCTTCGGCATGCCGTAGAGGTAATGGTCCAAGTTGATCGACAGGTCTTCCGGCATGTCGCACGGTCGTTGAGCGACTTCCCGGGCCAACTCCAACAGCGCGTGGTGCATCGGCTTCGCCGCGACCACCTTGACGCGCGTGCCCTCCGGCAACGGAGTACCGTCGTCGGTGACGGCGATGCCGTTTTGGATTGTCGCTTCGAGGTCCATGTCACACTCCCAAAATGGACGCACGTTCCCTGGCCATCCTACCGCGTTCCGCTGTTGAGGCCAAGTCACCACGACCGCAGCCGGTCGCACAACAGCGGCCCTTGGGCCGAACGCGGGATGGCCAGAATCCTCTGCCCGACACGCCCGGCCTCTTGCAATCGCCGCCGCGCAGGTTTACCGTAGGCGCTGGCTTCTCCCTTGCCGGCGGTTTGCTGTGGAGGCTGCGCCATGCCCAGTATTGCCACGTGCCCGAAGTGCGGCAACACCGGCAAGCTGCCCGATTCGCACCTCAACAAGCCGATCCGCTGCCCGCAGTGCAACGCTCGGTTCACGGCCTCGCTCACGATCGAGCGCAGCGCGGCGGACACGAACGCCGTACCGACCGCCGACCCCGACGTGCCGCTGCCGGCGAAGCTCGGCCGGTTCGAAGTCCGCCGGCACCTTGGCTCCGGGGCGTTCGGGGCCGTGTACCAAGCGTACGACCCGCAGCTCGACCGCGACGTGGCGCTCAAGGTGCTGCGGCCGGGCCTGCTCGACAACGCCAAGTACGTCGAACGCTTCCTGCGCGAAGCCAAGGTCGCGGCCGGCTTGCGGCACCCGAACATCGTGCCGGTGTACGAGACGGGCCGCGACGGCGATCAGCACTTTATCGTCAGTGCGTACATCGCCGGCCGGCCGCTTGAGGACGCTATCGACGATGGCGGCTTCGACTTCCGGCGGGCCGCGCGGATCGTCCGCGAATTGGCCGAGGCGCTGGCGTACGCCCACGAGCGCGGCGTCGTCCACCGCGACGTGAAGCCGGCCAACATCTTGCTCGACGAAAAGGACCGCCCACTGCTTGCCGATTTCGGACTAGCAGCGCGGTTGGGGTCGGCCGAGAAGCTGACCAACGCCGGGGCGGTGCTGGGCACGCCGGCGTATATGGCCCCGGAGCAGGCCAAGGGGCATGAGGGCGACGCGATCCCGGCCAGCGACCAATACAGCCTGGGCGTCGTGCTGTACGAACTGCTGACCGGCCGGACGCCGTTTGCCGGCCGGCCGGAGGTCGTCATCTACAACCAGATCAGCACGCAACCCGATCCGCCGCGGAAGCACCGCCCCGGCGTGCCGCCCGAATTGGAAGCCGCATGTCTGCGGGCGTTGGCCAAGGACCCCGGTCAGCGATTTGCCAGCCTGGAGGACATGGCGGCGGCGGTGGCCGAGACGCCGACATCGGCCGAGTCGCGGCAGGCCGTCTGGGAGACGCTCCCGCAAGCCCGTCCGACCACGATCCGGCCTCCGCGCATTCGCAGCCGCTTCGGATATCGCACGGCACTCGGCGGCGCGGCAGCCCTCGCGCTCGTACTGGTTCTGACCCTGGTGGCCATCGCTCTGCGCGACCCGGTTCGCAAGCTGGCTCACACCTCAGCATCGACCGCGGGAAGCGACCTCCCGACGGGCCAACTGCTCGGACCACCCCTCGACCTGGGCGGCGGGGTGACGATGGAGTTCGTCCTCATCCCGCCGGGCGAGTTCTCGATGGGCGCGCCCGACGGTGAGAAGGATGCCGACGATGCCGAGAAGCCGCAGCATCGGGTTCAGATCGCGAAAGGCTTCTACCTCGGCAAATACGAAGTGACGCAGGAGCAGTACCGCGCCATCCTGGGCACGAACCCCAGCAACTTCAAGGAACACAACACGAACCAGGAAACGCGGCATTTCCCGGTCGAGAATGTGTCGTGGGAGGATGCCGACCGATTTTGCGACAAGCTGGCGCTGAAGACAGGCAAGAAGATCGCTTTGCCGACCGAGGCGGAATGGGAGTACGCCTGCCGCGCCGG
Organism: uncultured Alcaligenaceae bacterium; assembly: GCA_964574975.1. GTDB lineage: Bacteria > Planctomycetota > Planctomycetia > Gemmatales > Gemmataceae > JAXMAS01. The sequence continues at coordinate 5,375 of CAZNSL010000405.1, forward strand.
CACGGCCACCCCGTTCCACTTCGGTGCCGTCCTCAACGGCACCCAGGCCAATTGCAACGGCCAGAATCCCTACGGGACGGACGCTAAGGGGCCGAACCTCCAGCGGACGTGCAAGGTGGGCAGCTACCCGGCCAACGCCTGGGGGCTGCACGACATGCACGGCAACGTCTGGGAGTGGTGCCGCGACGCGTACGACGCGGCGGCGTACAAGAACAGATCAACATATGTTGATCCGTTCCATCACGGTGGCGACGCCCGGGTTTTGCGTGGCGGCTCCTGGAGCAACGTTGCCTGGCTCTGCCGCGCGGCGACCCGCAACCGGTTCGCGCCCTCGGACCGCCGCAGCAACCGCGGTTTCCGCGTTCTCTGCCGCCTGGACTGAATTGTATCCCTTCCCCGAGCGTAGC
>CAZNSL010000406.1:0-5771 GCA_964574975.1 uncultured Alcaligenaceae bacterium
AGAAGTACAAGGGCAAGTTCGACCACGGCTGGGAAAAGCAGCGGGAGCTGACCCACGCGAAGCAGATCGCCGACAAGATCATCCCGGCGGGCAGGAAGCTCACCCCGCGGCCGAAGGAGATTCCGTCGTGGGACAGCCGCTCGGCCGACGAGAAGAAGGTGTACACGCGGTTGATGGAGAACTACGCGGGGTACATGGAGTTCACGGACGCCGAGGTCGGCTGGCCGATCGAGAGCTTGCGGCAGTCCGGCGAGCTGGACAACACGCTGGTGATGTACGTCGTCGGCGACCCCGCGATTCTCGGAGCGGATGGATCCGAAGCTCCGCGTCGCCGGCGAGCCGCCGACGAAGTGGACGTACTTCGGCAACAACGTCTGGCTGCCCGAACCGATCGGGCCGCAGTTCTTCCCGCGTGCCCACACCATCACCGCCGAACTGGTCATCCCGGCGAGCCGGGGTGCGTCAGCCCCCGGAGTCGAAGGCGTGGTCACCTGTGCCGGATCGTTCTCCGCCGGGTGGTCGCTCTACGTCAAGGATAGCAAGCCGGTGTTCCGGTACACGTACTTCGACATCGCCGACGTGACCGTACCCGGCACGGTCGCACTGCCGGAGGGGAAGGTCACGCTCAAGACCGAGTTCACCCCGGACGGCTCGAAGGTGGGCGGCGGCACGATGAAGCTATTCGTCAACGGCCAACCCGCCGGCGAGGGGAAGATCAAGCGGTCCGCCTTCCGGCACGGGCTGGAACCGTTCGAGGTCGGCCGCGACTCGATCGCGGCGATCGACCCAGCGTACAAGGATAAGGGCAAGTTCGAGTTCACTGGAAAGATCGACAGGATCGCGTTCGAACTGAAGTGACCGAGCATTGGCCCAGGCCGTAGGCACATGCAGTCGCTCAAGGAAGACCCGCCTCGGCGGTCGCCCTGGCAAGCCTTCTGTGGGGCGAGGATCGTGGGACGAGCGTAGCAGCCGTCGCGCGACCACGCCCCACGGCTTGATGGATTCGTTCGGCGTCTTCGCTCGGTTAAGCTCTGGTCGGACCTCAACTGGTGCCGGGCAACGTTGCTCGTTCCGAGCGTCGGACCACGGCCAGCGAACCCGCGGCGAGGACCGCACCCGCCAGGGCGAGTACGGGACCGAACACCAAGACCTCCGACATCTCCCCACGAAGGGCTGCGACGACGACCGCCGGCAACAGGCCACTCACCGCACCACACCCCGCGACGAGCGAGCGCGACACGCGATCGAGCCCGCGACGGTCCGCGATCGCCCCAAGAATCTCGGAACACGCGATGCCGGCGATGAAGCCGAACGGGGCGAACAGGAAGGCGAACGGGAGATCGGAAAAGTAGCCGGGCACGCGCGCCACCAGGACGCCAGCCCCAAGCCATGAACCCCACGCGAGGCCCATCCCGATGGCCCTGCCAATGCGTCGGCCCAGGTTCCTCATGATTCTCTCCTGACGCTCGATTGGACGCGCTTGCTGCATATCGTTGCGGCCATGCCAGCAACTTTGTGCCACAAAGTACATCGTCGATAGGCGGACGTCAAGAGAAATCTGCCGCGACTCGGAACGCCGCCAGTGACGGCCACCGACCGTGTGTGCCGTGACACCCGTCGCTGAACCGCTCGCTGGCCACGCTCGTCGAGCCATCTTCCTTCCATCCGAACGCGATTGTCGTGCGCCCGAACGCAGGTCGGCGGCCCCGTCGGCGCGGCCGCACACCTCGACGACGACCAGCACGTTGAGGTGGCAGGCGAAGCGGCTCGCGAAGTCGCCCCGGCCAGATGCGAGCGTGTGGAACGTCGCGGTGCGGTCGTAAACGCAGGCGACGGACTTGAATCGGCCGAGATCGATGGCCAGAATGGTGCCGACGACGGTCGTCGGTGCGGTCGCGGTTGTCCTGGCAAGCCTCTCGTGGGGCGAGGGTGGTGGGCCGAGCGTAGCAGCCGTCGCGCGACCACGCCCCACGGCTCGCAGAGATTCTTTCAGCCACCGGAGGCACGTGGATGGAGTGGGAAGAACTGCTCGACGCCGTCGGCAAGATCCGGTGTAGCCCACAAGGCGATGGCCGGCGTGCCAAGCACAAACCCCTGCTCCTGCTGTGGGCATTGGGGAGCTGGCGCGCCGGAAGCCCGCGAGTGAGGTTCGACGACTGGTCCGAGGCATTCACGACCGACCTGCGGCAGTTGGCGATCCCACTGGCTGGGGAAACTCCCGAGATGCCGTTCTGCAAGCTCCAGCGCGACACCCCGGCTAACCCGGGCTGCCTGTGGCGGGTTGAATGGGACCAGGACGAGGCCCCGGATGATGCCACGGCTGACGAGTTGCGATCCAGGGATGCTGTCGGCTCCTTCACGCCACAGGTCCAAGCTCTACTCAGTACGGACACAAGTCGCGTCACGCATCTGGCCGATCGGATCGTGGCTCGCCACTTCCCGGATAACGAGGGGTACACCCCGGAGCGCCGGGAGGCAATCCGGAGCGTGTGTGGTGTGTGAAGTTCGCGCGGCATGAGGCACACAAGGCAGGCCGAACCGCTCGTAGGCCTCGATGGTCGAATCACCTAGCTTCTACCCGAACGCGATTGTCGTGCGCCCGAACGCAGGTGTGCGGCCCCGTCGGCGCGGCCGCACACCTCGACGACGACCAGCACGTTGAGGTGGCAGGCGAAGCGGCTCGCGAAGTCGCCCCGGCCAGATGCGAGCGTGTGGAACGTCGCGGTGCGGTCGTAAACGCAGGCGACGGACTTGAATCGGCCGAGATCGCTAGCCACAATGGTGGCGATCGACGGCATGGGTGCTTTCGGCGGCAGAGATCGACCGATGGTATTTGCGGACGACCCACACGACTTGGACCGCTTCGTGCGCGCACAGGAGCACGACTACCAACAAGCTCTGGCCGAGGTCCGCGCCGGACGTAAGCAGTCGCACTGGATGTGGTACATCTTCCCCCAGTTCGACGGGCTGGGGTTCAGCTCGATGACCCAGCGGTACGCGATCAAGAGTGCGGCGGAGGCCGAGGCGTATCTGAGGCACCCCCTCCTCGGGTCGAGGTTGGCGGAGTGTTGCGAGGCGGCCGTGGGCATCGAGGGGCGATCCGCGCACCAGGTGTTCGGCTCCCCCGACGACGTGAAGTTGCGGTCGTGTGCGACGCTGTTCGCAGCCGTGTCGCCGCCCGGTTCGGTATTCGAGCGGCTCCTCGACAGGTTCTTCCATGGCGTGCGGGACGAGACGACGATCCGTCTGTTGAGCGCGGCGTCTGGAACCGAGTAGGCTCGCATAGCCTCGCCGTCCCAGGTGCCGCAAGCTGTTTGGAAAGGCCGCGTAATGCGGCGCGACGGGCCGAACCGCGCACTGTTGCGGAGACCGCGCTGCCGGACGGGCGGATTCCAGGAGACTCACAATCGTGACGCTCAAGGAAGCTCTCAAGCAACTCAAAGCGCTCGGCAACGCGACGATGCGGGCGCAGAACGCCAAGAGCGGTGCCGGCGAGAATCAGTTCGGCGTCAAGCACGGCGACATCCGGGTGCTGGCGAAGAAGCTCAAGGCCGACACCAAGTTGGCCCTGGCCCTTTGGGAGACCGGGAACATCGATGCCCAGTACCTGGCCATCCTCTTGCTCAAGCCAAAGGACTTGTCCGCCAACGAGGTGGATCGGCTGGTGCGATCCGTTACCTTCGCGTGGGTAGCGGACTGGCTCACCAACTACGTCGTCAAGAAGCATTCCGACAAGGAGACACTTCGCCAGCAATGGATGGCTACAGACGACCGCTGGGCGGCCCGCGCCGGCTGGAGCCTCACCGCCGAGCGGGTCGCGAAGAGTCCCGACGGGCTCGATCCCTCGGGGCTGCTCGACCGCATCGAGTCCGAAATGGGGACGGCCGATCCCGTCGTGCAATGGACGATGAACGGCACCTTGGCGGAAATCGGCATCCACTTCCCCAAGCACCGCAAGCGGGCCATCGCCATTGGCGAGACGTTGGGAGTCTATCGGGACTATCCCGTGTCGAAGGGGTGTACGTCGCCCTTCGCCCCGATCTGGATCGAATTCATGGTGAACCGACAAGGCTGATACACCGTAGCGCGGGATCGGCCCGCCGTCGGCCCTCGGTTCAGCGCCGTTCGGACGGAAGTCGCTTCCGGTCGCCCTTGTCCTGCGCCGGTGGATGCTGCTCGGCCCCGGGGATCGTGGGTTTCGGCAAGTAGGCCGCCTCGAATCGCGCGCGGCTCAGGGCGTTGACGGTGTCCGGGAACTGCGGCGGCGGAGCCTTTTCGCCGCCGAACCGGAACGCCGCCGTCAGGTCGCCGAACGTCTTCCGCCGCCAGTCGCTGATGTTCGGTTCCTTCACGCCGGTCCACTGCTCCAGGAACTGAAGGACCGAGGTGTGGTCGAACGGTTCGCTGCACACCCAGCCGCCGGCCGTCCACGGCGAGACGATGATGCACGGCACCCGGAAGCCGCCGCCGATCGGCAGCCCCTTGACGAACTCCTTCGGCGTGCCCGCCGGTGGGACCGGCGGCGCGACGTGGTCGAACAGGCCATCGTTCTCGTCGTAGTTCAGGATGAACGCCGTCTTCGCCCAGAGATCGGGGTTGGCCGCGATGGCGTTCAACTTGCTCGCGACGTACGCCGCCCCGGCCGCCGGCATGAAGTCCGGGTGTTCCGACTGATAGCTCGTCGTGATGATCCACGACACCGCCGGCAGATTGCCGTTCGCCGCGTCGTATTCGAACTTCCCCTCCGGCTCCCGCACCATCCCGCGGAGGTACAGCCGCGAATCGTGGTCCGCCGCCATGAACGTCTTGAAGTATTCCAGCGAGTTGCAGCCGTAGTTATCCGCCTGCTGGTACACCTTCCAACTGATGCCGGCCTTCTCCAACCGTTCCGCGTACGTGGTCCAGCGGTAGCCGCCGGGGATCTTCTTGTTGCTCAGCACCGGCCCGCCGCCTTCACCGTCGGCGTCGATGGTGCCGGTCATCCAGTACATGCGGTTCGGCCAGGTCGGCCCCATCACCGAGCAGTGGTAGGCATCGCAGAGGGTGAACGCCTCGGCCAGCGCGAACTGAAACGGGATGTCCTCCCGCTTGTAGTAGCTCATGACGTACGGTGCCTTGGCTCCCTCGGCCTTGCGGTGGGCGGGCAGCCAGTTGTCCATCGTGCCGCCGTGCCACGAGGCGTGCTGCACGGCCCAGGCGTGGCTCGTGGACGGGATCCGCTGGGCGCTGGTCGTGCGGGTGTCGATGTGGAACGGCAGAAGGTACCCGGCAGGGTTTTCGGGGTCCGGCTGGTAAAAGACGGACTTGCCGTTCGGAAGCGTCATGGCGTGTGGATCGCCGAAACCGCGGACGCCGGCCATCGTACCGAAGTAGTGGTCGAACGAGCGGTTCTCCTGCATCAGCAGCACGACGTGCTTGATGTCTTTGAGCGACCCCTGTGCCGGTGTCCCTTGCGCCAGGGCGCGTCGCAAGTTCGGCGGCATCAAGGTCGCGGCGGCGGCCGCGGCCAGGCCGGCGGCCGAGCCGAACAGGCGGCGGCGGGTCATCGGAAGCGGCGCGTTATCGTTGGCGGAAAGGTGGTCCACGGCGAGGCCTCGTCGGATCGGCGTTCGGCAGGGTGTGGCGAGCGTAGAACACCTTACCCCGCGGCGCTCCGCCGGCAATGACCTCAGTCGGTCGGACCTCGACGCATTCTTGCACCGCGACCGCGCCGGCGTGTTCCTGGTACTCGCGGGTCATCTGGCCCCAGCCGTTGAACTCGCGCCGCACCT
>CAZNSL010000407.1:0-5758 GCA_964574975.1 uncultured Alcaligenaceae bacterium
ACCGCCCGGCCAAACGACTGACCGGAACGACACCCGCGGCTAGGTCGGCCCCTCGCCCTTGGAGGAGTCTCCGATGTCCGCGCGCACCCTGACCGCCGCCCTTGCCGCCATACTGGCTGTAGCGCCTGCCAATGCGCAAGTGGCGCAGTACGTCGTCTCCCCCGTGCCCAACCCCACCAATAGCGTTTACTTTACGTCCTTCGCGAACGGGATAAACAACGCCGGCCAAGTTGCCGTGAACCTCCAGACCACGACCGTCGGCCAGCCGCCGATCCGCGCGGGCCGGTACACGCCGGGCGTCGGTACTGTGGACCTCGGCAGCCTCGTCGCCAGCGGCACCAGCACGGCGCGGGGCATTAACGCCGTCGGGCAGGTCGTCGGCGACACCTTTAACGCGCAGGGGAACATGCGCGCGTACCGGTACACTGACGGCATCGGCATGGTCGACCTCGGCATTCTGCCGGGCGACGCCGTGAGCCTCGCGTTTGGGATCAACGGCGCCGGGGTGGTGGTCGGCAGTTCGGAAGGCTCGGGCAACGTGCGCCCGTTCCGCTACACGACGGCCACGGGTATGACCGGCCTGGGTTTGCCGCCGGGAGCGGCCACCGGGCGGGCCGTGGCTATTAACAACGCAGGGGAAATCGTCGTCTTGGCTGGCGTGGCCGGGTTGGCTCGGACGTTCCGTTACACCGACGCCAACGGCTATCAGGACATCGGCACCCTAGGCGGGGCGGAGGCAACCGGCCAAGCCATCAACACCGCTGGGGTGGTCGTCGGCTCCTCGCGTAACGCTGCCGGCGAAAATCGGGCGTTCCGGCACACGCCCACTGGCGGAATTCAGGAACTGGGCACACTGCCTGGCTTCACCGACAGCTTCGCCAACGATATCAACGCTGCCGGCGACATTGTCGGCCGAGCCTTTGTCGCCAGCAACCAGAACCGGGCCATCCTGTACCGGGATGGCTTGGGGCTGGTTGACCTTAACACCCTTATCGGGACTGGGACAGGGTGGACGCTAGAGGGGGCTAGCGGCATCAACGACTTTGGCCAGATCGTGGGCTCGGGGTTATTCAACGGAGGGCCGGCGGTGTTCTTGCTGACTCCGATCCCGGAGCCGTCAGGCGTGCTAATGGCCTCGGCTTGCCTCGCGGCCGGTGCGGTTGTTCGTCGGTACGGGCACAACCGGCACAAAAGTCTGACTCGGCTGTAGGTGAATTCATCGGTCAGATAGTCAAGCGACGGGGGTAGTGCAGCGACAGCGCGGCAACCCTTGACTGAGGACGCTGTGCGCCGCGAATTGACGTTTCTGTGATACCGGTCAGCCGCCCGCTGCACCCGTGCCTGGAGGAGAGCGACTGTGGACGACAACCCGATCCTGGCGAACGACACCGACCCGATCCTCGCCGACGACGGCGATGTCCTTACCTACGAGAGGTGAAACTATGTCTGGCAAGCGCATCCGCCAACTGGGCACGACCGACACGCCGCCTGCGGGAGCCCTCCTGCCGCTGGACGCCATCGGGCTGCCCCAAGCCCAGGCGATCACGCCCAAGGACCTCGTCGACGCGGCCTCGTACACCCTGACGGTGGTGCTGGGGAGCAACGCGGCGGACAATCGGGCAGCGATCGAAGGCGCGCTGACCAAATACGCGGCGTCCGGCAACACGCGCGGGACGCTGCGGCTGCCGAAGGGCGTGTACGAGGTCAGCTACACCGTCTTCCTCACGGGTGCCCACAGCGGGCTGACCATTGAGGGCGACGGCTGCGTGCTGTTCCGGACAGCGCTGGCGTCCACAGGATTCCCAGAAAACTCGGTCATGAACATCGGCGTCAATACGCCCATCGACCCCATGGGCCGAGGCGATCCGTTTACCCGAAACCCAATGAACCTTAAGCAACTGATTTTCGGGGAAAATCAGCCGGTTCGGTACGATAACTTCCAGGTTGGCGACGCGATCATCCTCTATAAGTCCTTTAACCCCGGTAACACCCGCCAGCAGGTCCAGCAAGTCGCCGTCATTACGGCCAAGGACGTACCGAATCGCACCATCACCGTCGACGCTAACATTCTCGATGAAGCCAATCTGGCCACCTACCTCTTCAACGGCCGCAAGGCGCAGTCGGGCGGCATCGCCGCCGGGGCGACGACGATCCGGATTCCTCAACCCGTCTCCGAGGACTGGTTCCCGCCGCAGTCGTGGATTTACGTCACCGACGGCGTCGGCGAGCTCGAAGCCTACGGCGAGTTCGTGCGCGTGACAGGCGTCAACTCCGCCGTCGCCTACATGGACGTGTTCCTCGAGACCGCGCTGCGTAACTCGTACCTCGACGGCCGCGCTGCCGTCGTCCCGTCGAGTCCCGATCCAGAACAGAACCTGCGGACTCGGTGGCTGGAGGACATCATGGTCCGCGGCCTGACCTTCGGCGGTGCCCCGTTCGCCAACGGCCAGAACGCGGACCTGGCGGCCAAGTTCAGCGTCAACCTGACCCTCGAGCGCGTCAATTGCGTCCTCCGCGTGGCGATTGGCGGCATCACCAGCAACGGCTTCATCGTCACGACCTCCGACGGGCTCGTCATGCGCCAGTGCTACGGCGTCGAGGGCGGCCAGGCTCTGGCCCTCAACGGCGTCCGCAACTCGCAGATCGAGACGTGCCGCGTCACCACCTCGATGGAAGAGTTCTGCTCCGACATCACCTTCCGCGACTGCGACATCGTCCGCGCGTACAACCAGCTCTTCGGCACCGCTCGCGTCGCCGCGATCGACTGCCGGTTCTGGAACCTCGAACAGTTTGCCATCGGCGACGACAGCAGCATGATACGCAGCAAGGTCATCGGCTCGAAGACCCCGAATGGTGACCTCGCCATCGGCGGTAACCGGTTCACCGTCCACGATCTTCACGCCATCGTCGGCCCAATGCGGCTCGTCTTCCGACAGACCGGGACCGGCCACACCGTCGGCCGGGTGCGCGGCACCGAGGGCTTGCCGGCCAACGTCACGGTCCTCAAAGGATCGGGCGGGCGCATCGACGGCCCGATCGACGGCACCATCACGGCCGAGAACGTGCCGTTCTTCCCGATGGCGCTGCCCGGCAGTTGGACGTACACCACCGATGTCCAAATTCCGCTGACGTTCGGTGACGGCGAACCGCCCAAGGTCATCGGTCATTTGGTCGGACGGCAGTCGGCGATGTGGCTGCGGGTGACGGTGATAGCGAACCTCGGCGATGTGTTTGTCCCCAACTACATCTCGCTCACCCACGTGTACGAGATCGCCCGCGGGTATCGGACCGCGAATGCGTGGTACACCTGCTTGCCGCAGTGTGCCGGAGCGCGGGACTTGGAAACGTTTGAAGCCGACTTCGTTCTCGAACTCTACGAAGACGGCAACGACGCGTGGCTGCGGCTGAGCCGTACCCTGGGTTCGGTGTCGCCCGTCGACGTAAACGTTCGCATTCAGACCAACGCCATGTTCGAACCTGGCGGCACCGCGCCGACCGCAGGCCTGGGCGGCGTCCACGAATCGACGACCGTGTCGCAGCGGAACGGGCTGGCGTACCTCCATGGCCCGGTCATCACCCGCAACACTGCCCCGGCCATCGACGATTTGAAAGCCAAGGAGTGCGCCCTGTGGTACGACCCGTCGGACACCGCGCCGCGCCTCGTGGTCCGGGCCAGGACCAATGACGGCACCTTGGCCAACCTGGCCCTTGCTTTGACTCCGGAACCGTAACTTGTCGGGCCAACCCGGCTGGCACCCGGCCCAAGATTCGCCAGTCGATGGCGACCCTGCCTGCCGCCCGGCGCACGTCGTGACTGCCCCTCCGGGGCTAACACAGCCGAGAGCTACAACCCCAACCCACGCTTGTACGCCTCGCGCGTCGCCGCCAGGTCGCCGTCGATAGTGCGCCACTTCGCCGCCGCCGCCTTCAGCGCCGCCGCGGCGTCCGCGCCACCCGTCAGCGCCTGCCGCAGTTCGGCCGCCAGCGCTGCCCGGTGTTCCTTCGCCTTCGGCAGACGCAGCACCAGGGCCGGGTTGTCGATCCGCGGGTCGGCGCGCTCGCGCAACGTGTCGATCAGCCGGGCCGTCGCCTCCTGGCGCAGACCGTAGTTCGACCAGCCCTCCGGCCGCAGCTTCAGGTGGACGTCGCGGAACGGCCCGGACGCGAACTCCGGCTCGTGGACCACTTCCATACTCACCGCCTCGCCGGAGAGGTGGTTGAGCAAGTCGAAGGCGGCGTCGGCCTGAGCGGACGACTTCGGCACCACGCCGAGCGTGCCGTTCGCACCGACGTACGGCACCACGTTGGCGAAGGTGCCGCCGGCCGGCTTGCCGTTGACCCGGCGGCTGCCCGGCACGCGAGCCACGCCCCAACCGGCCGCCGATGCCTTGAGTGCCGCCAGGTCGCGGAGCGTGCCGATGCCCAGCGCCGCGTCGGCGAACGATCCGCCACGCAACGGCTGCAACCGCTGCATCAGCTTAAGTGCCTCGACGAAGCCGGGGCCGTCGATCCGCGGCAGGCCGGTCGCCGGGTCGTAGTCGAACGCGAACACCGATGCGTCGCGCTGCCCGGCCCCGGCGGCACCGACCGCCCCGGCGACCGCTCGCACCGCGAACGGCGCGGCGACGGCGTGGAACGCACGGTCGAGGCCGTCGTCGTCGGCCGGCAGCGGCGGCAGGGCCGGTTTGCCGCGCGTCTTCGTCAGTTCGTCGGCGCGCTGGGCGAACTCGTCCCAGTCGACCGGCGGCTTGGCCACCGCGTCGAGACGGTAGAGCATCAGCATCGACTCGCCGCGCACCGGCAGCGCGTAGGCCGTGCCGTCCCAACCGACCAGGCGTGAGGCGTAGAGGGGTAGCAGTCGCTCGACGGCGTCCTGGTTCGGCAACTGCCGCAGGTCGCCGGCGGCGGTGTACCGAGCCAGCTCGGACGGGGCGATCAGGCGCAGGTCGGCGTCGGCCGCGTCGGGGGCGACGGCGACGACCTTCGCGCCGGTCTCGCTACACCACGCGCGGGCGTAGCGGTCGGCGAGCGCCTTGGCCGGGCCGTCGGCGGCCACGCGCAGGGTCACGCCGGCGAAGCGCGGCGGCGGCTTCGGCGCGACGGTTGTGACGCGACGGGTGCCGCAACCTGCGGCGGTGAGGGCGGCCACGAGGCAGAAAATCCGCAGCCGCAGCCCGCACGCGCGTTGCATGTCCCGAACCCCTTGCGTAAAATCACTTTTAGGCGACCCCGACCGACAGACCATTTTAGAGTGGCGAACCGGCCGGGTCGCCGGATTTGTCACGGGCCACCGACTCCCGCCGACCGAGACGGTCCCCGCCGGCCGCGCGCGTGCAACGCGGCCGACGCCGGATCGTTCGTTCGCCCTTTCGGGACGGCGGGGCCAGCGACCGTGCAGAGGGAACTGCCGCCGGCCGGGCCGGCCATCGCTCCAGTTATGGGGTCGTCACATGAAGTTGAATCTCGTCGTGGCCTCCGGGGTACACGAGGGCAAGGCCATTCCGATTGCCGTGCCGCAGTTCGTCATCGGCCGCGACCCGCAGTGCCAGCTTCGCCCGGCCAGCCCGTCGATCAGCAAACGCCACTGTGCCATTACGGTGCGGGGGCAGAAAGTGTTCATCCGCGACTTCGGCAGCACCAACGGCACCTTCGTCAACGATAACCTCGTCGAAGGCGAAGTCGAGCTGAAGGACGGCGACAGCCTCAAAGTCGGCCCGCTCGATTTCAAGGTCGGCCTCGCGACACCGGCCGTCGCGCC
>CAZNSL010000408.1:0-5755 GCA_964574975.1 uncultured Alcaligenaceae bacterium
GCGAGGATTTGTATCTTTCGGCCCTGGCCGTCACACTCCAGCGCTTTTCGTTCGCGTCGCAATTCTTCCTTTCCGAGACGATCCTCCGCGAGTACACGGGCAGCAAGCTGCCCGGAGGACCGACCAACCGGTGGAGCTTTGCGACCGACGGTTCCCTCAACAAACTATTCCCAACGGGCGCGCTCCTGATGTTGCGCTACGCCAACCAACTGATCTTCGAGATGTCCGACAACGGCCCGCGTTTTTTCGCGCCGGGGTCGTTGTCGCTCGACTTCGTGCAACCGCTGTTGCGTGGCGGCGGCCAGGCGGTCACGCTGGAACCGCTCACGTTGTCGGAGCGCAACCTCTTGTACAACGTCCGCACCTACGCGCGCTTTCGGCAGCAGTATTACGTCGCCATCGCCGGCGGTCCGACGCTCGGCATTGGCGGCCCATCGCTGGGGGCAAGTTTCGCCCAGGGCGTCTTCCTGGACGCATCGCTGGCGTCCTCCGGAACGGTAGCCGCAACCGGATATTTGCCGACGCTCCTGCGCTCGGCCGTGCTCACCAACGCCCAGAACAACGTTTCGGAGCTGGAGCGCATTCTCACGCTCTATCGGGCACTCCAAGGCGGCGGCGATGTTTCGCCGCTCCAGACCGACCAGGTTGAACAACAGTTACTCACGTCCCGTTCCACAACCCTGAACTCGGAACAGGACCTGCGCGATAGTCTCGACCGCTTCAAGATCCAGCTTGGGCTCCCGACGAACGTGCCGCTCGAATTAGACGACACGCCAATCCGTCCGTTGACGCAGGCGTTGCGCAAACTCCGCACCGTGTACGAAGAAGATCGTGCGGTCCAGTCCGAGGAGCGCATACTTGCAGAGTTGCCACCGGATCGACTTCGCGCTCGCTACCGCGAGCTAGCCGATTCGCTGCCGCTACTCAAGGATACCCGGTTCCGAGAGGCATTCGTCCAGGATTGGAAGGAGTTCGAGGGGCTAACCATCCCGCAGATCCAGAACCGACTCGAAGCCAACGACAAATCGGTAGCCGAGTTGAACCAGAAGCGCTACGATCGAGAGTCCAAAGGCGAGACCCTGCCAGACGACGAGCAGCGGCAAGCGGAACTCTACGAGTATCGACGCAACCTTGCCCTCTTCGAACTGTCCCTACGTGCCTACGAGGCGCAACCATGGAAGGGCGCGTTTGCCGACCTGCGCCCGGACGATCGTAAGGTCCGGCAGGAACGGGATCAGATCGATCACTTTCGGCGAACGTTTGCCATGTTTTTGCGGTTGCTCGCGATGGCGCGGGACGAGCGGATTGCCGCGGTGCGCAAGGATTGGCCGAAACTGCCGTCGGTGTGCGTGGATGGGGTGGACCTGGTTGCGACCGACCTGGATCGAGCCAACACCGTGGCTGCCCAAACCGCATTGGCGAACCGTTGGGATCTGATGAACGCGCGCGGGCAACTGGTGGACGCATGGCGGCAAGTTGCAGTAACGGCAAACGCCTTGCTCGGAGTGGCCGACGTGCGGTATCATTTAGATAGTTCTACCCCGCCGCTCACGACCAACCCGTTCGGTTTTACGACTGATCGGACCCGGCAACAATTGTCGCTCAACCTGCAAGCGCCGTTGGTGCGACGGGCCGAACGAAACGTTTACCGCACCGCGCTGATCGACTACCAACGCGAGCGGCGTCGGCTTCAGCTGGCCGAGGACATCGTACTATTGGAAGTCCGCGGCGAGTTGCGGCAATTGCGGGTGATTGCGGAGAACTATAAGATTCAACAGCGGCAGCTCCAGGTGACCTATTCGCGCCGCGACAGCTCCCTGGAGAACTTCCGCGCGCCGGCCCGGCCCGGCGAAGTGTCGAATGCCGTCGCCAATACGCAAAACCTGCTAGACGCCCAGTTCCGCGTGCCCCAGACCGAAAACAACCTGTACCAGTTGTACGTCAACTACCTGATCACTCGCCTCCAGTTGTACCGCGACCTGCAACTGATGCCGCTCGACCCCCGGGGAGTTTGGAACGATGAGTGCGCAGCCTGTCCCGAGCCAAGCGGCGACGCTTCCACCAGTCCTGATGACGCAGGTCGGGACCAACGGCTCCCACCGCCCCGAACACTCCCGTCCGAAGCGGCGAAGTAGCTTCTTGTCGCGGCTGGTCGTTGCCACCCTTTTCGCGGCACTCGCCGCAGGCGGGGCCGGTGCATACTGGTGGTCGATCGGCCCGAAGGCCCAGCGCACCGACTTGATCATCCACAAGGTCCGGCTGGAGCCGCTGCAACTGACAGTCGTCGAGCGCGGCGCGCTCGAAAGCGCCGACAACCGCGAGGTGGTTTGCCGCGTCAAGGCCGGTACCAAGGCGACTGCCCTGAGCATCAAGTGGGTCATCGAAGACGGGTCCCACGTCAAGGCCGGCGAACGTCTGATGGAGATCGACGACTCGGCACTCCAGGACAACCTCAAGGCTCAGAAAATCGTTTTGGACCAGGCGCGAGCTGCCATGATCGCGGCCGAGGAAGCCTACAAGATCCAAGAAAGCGCCAGCGAAAGCGAGATCGCAACGGCCGAGATTGCCATCGTTCTGGCGGACCTCAACCTGAAGAAGTACCTCGACGGCGAGTACATTCAATCGCTCAAGGACATCGAAGGCCGCCTCAAGGTCGCCGACGCGGACCTGAAGATCCAGCAGGAGCGCGCAGCTTGGGCCGGCCGCATGGTGACGCGCGATTACCTCAGCCAAAGCCAATACAAGTCCGAACTGTCGCGCCTGGAAAGCCTGACGGTCGCTCTCGCAAAAATCGAGGAAGAGAAACGGGTCCTCAACGACTTCACCAAAAAGATGATGGTGACGGACTTGACGTCCAAATTGACCGAGGCGAAGCGAGCCTTGAACCGCGTCAAGGATCAAGCCCGTGCCAAGGAGGTCCAATTCGGTTCGGACCGCGACGCGAAAAAATCGGTCTTCGAGCAGGAAGACGCCAAGTACATCGACATCGAGGATCAGATTCGCAAGTGCATCATCACTGCGCCACAGGACGGGATGGTCGTTTACTACGTCAGCGAACAGAGCCGATGGGGTTCGGGTAGTCAGCAGTCGATCATCGCCCAGGGCGAACCTGTGAAGGAAGGCCAGAAGCTGATGCGCATCCCCGATCTGAGGCGGATGCTGGTGAACACCAAAGTCCACGAGGCGATGGTGTCTCGCGTCAAGGGCGACGCGTGGCATCCGACGTACTTCACCGAAACCCTCCGCGCAGCCCTCCTGACGCCGCCGGATGGCCTAACGCGGTTGCTCACCCAAGCCGCCATGCCCGAAATCCGAGACCGCTTCCGCGACCAGGAAATGCAAAAGGTAGCCGACGGTCTGCGGGCCACGGTGCGCATCGACGCCTTCCCCGAGCGCATCCTCAAGGGACACGTCAAAAGCGTTGCCACAGTGGCGGCTCAGCAGGACTGGAGTAGTTCCGACGTGAAGGTCTACCAGGCGATGGTGGCGATCGACGAGTCGCTCGAGGGCCTCAAGCCTGGCATGAGCGCCGAAGTGACGATCCACGTCGAGGCCACCAACGAAGCGGTAATGACGGTGCCAATCCAAGCCGTCTTCGGTGGCGCGGAGTTGGGCATCAACCGCAAGGTGTTCGTGTTGACCCCAGAAGGGCCGCAGGAGCGCGATGTCCTCATTGGCTTGAGCAACGAAAAAATGGTGGAGGTTCGCAACGGCCTCAAGGAAGGCGAGGAGGTCGTGCTGAATCCCCGCGTGTTGCTCGGCGACAAGGTGAAGACTCGTCAGGTGATCGAGTCCGATCGCCAGAACGGTTTCGGTGGAGGCGAGGGCAAGAAGGGCGACGGCAAACGAAAGGGCGGCACGGGCGGAAAGAGCGGTTACCCGAAAGGCGACATGCTCCAAAAGGGCGACGCTTCGATGCCGCCTGGAAACGGCTCGGCCGGAAACGGTAACGGAAAGTAGCTCCTCGGTTCGAGACATTGACTCAAGGGCGTACGGAGATTGGCATGCCGGCGGTCGCCGAAGTCGAAGGCCTAGTCAAGGACTACTTCCTCGGCCCCGAACCCGTCCACGTCCTCAAAGGGCTGGACCTCACGTTCGAACAGGGTGATTTCGTCGCCCTGATGGGGCCGTCCGGCTCCGGCAAATCGACGCTACTCAACATCCTCGGATGCCTCGACCGCCCGACGCGCGGAGCATACTACCTCGCCGGCGAAAATGTCGCGGAAATGCCCGACGACGACTTGTCCGACGTGCGCAGCAAGTACCTCGGTTTCATCTTTCAGTCGTACAACCTGCTGCCGCAGTACACTGTCGTCGAGAACATCGAAGTGCCGCTGCTGTATCAGGGCTGCAAGCTCAATGACGCGACGCGAGACCGCTGTATCCAATTGGCGGAGTTGGTCGGCCTCGGCGAGCGGCTCGACCATCGGCCGATGCAGCTCTCCGGCGGCCAACAGCAACGCGTGGCCATCGCCCGATCGCTGGTCAACGACCCGCAGGTGATCCTCGCCGACGAGCCGACCGGCAACCTCGACTCGCGCACGTCCGACGAGATCATGGAACTGCTCTCGCAGCTCAACAACGCCGGAAAGACGATCATCATGGTCACGCACGAAAACGACATCGCCGAGTGGGCGCGACGGGTGATCCGCCTCCGCGACGGCGAGGTCGAATCCGATACCCGCAATGACACCGACCCGAACTCTCCACGCCACGGCCGTCTGACCCTGGCCCGTTGACCGACATGCCGAGCCACATTCCACTCCTGATTCTGTTAGCCGTCCTCGGCCTGTTGACGGTTCCGGCGATCCTCAACTGGGACAAGGCGTCGCGCGGTTTCGTCCTCGCGTTGCGCGGTCTGTGGCTGCACAAGCTGCGGGCATTCCTCTCGGTCCTCGGCATCATCATCGGCACGGCTGCCGTCATCGCACTGATGGCGTTCGGCGAAGGCTCGATGCACGACGCGCTCCAGGACATCAAACGTCAGGGTGCGACAAATATTATCGTCCGCTCCGTGAAGCCGCCGGACGAGGGCAGCACGGGCCGCCGCAGTTTTCTCATCGTCTACGGCCTCACCTACGAAGACTACGAACGCTTCCTGACCATCCCCGACATCGTCCGCCGCGTGCCGATGCGCGTATTTCCGACGGAAGCGCGCAACCTCGACAGAATGGCGAACTCGCGTCTGGTCGCCACGACGCCGGCCTACACCGAGGTCCATTCCATCGAGCTAGCTTCCGGTCGCTTTCTCACCGCCGACGACGACTTGCGCATGGAGAACTACTGCGTCCTCGGTAATGCCATTGCCGACGAGTTGTTCCCGTTCGAGAACCCGATCGACAAGACGGTACGATTGGGCCTCTACTTCTACAAGGTGATCGGCGTCGTGAAGGACCGCATGCCGACCGGCGGTTCCGGTGGAAGCCAGGCCGCTGAGGACTTCAACCGCGACATCTACATCCCCCTCAACACCTGCAAAGTACGCTTCGGCGAGCGCATCTTCATCCGCCAGAGCGGCTCGCGCTCCGGCGAACAGGTGCAACTGTCGCAGGTGACATTAACGGTGGACGCCGAGATTGACCTGCCGGAAGGCCGCGAAAAGGTGAAAGCCGTCGGCGACCACATCAAGGAACTTGTGCAGCGGTCGCACCTCAAACGCGATTGGGCGATCACGGTGCCGCTCGACCGGCTCGAAGAAGCCGAGCGAGCGAAGACGCGGTTTACCCGACTCCTGGTGTTAATCGCGTCGATTTCG
>CAZNSL010000409.1:0-5750 GCA_964574975.1 uncultured Alcaligenaceae bacterium
CTCTATGTAGCCGCGTTCGGTTCGAGTGCGGTGGGCGTCTTCAACACGGCAGCCCTGGAGAACGACACGTTCGTGCCCAGCTCGACGAACCAGATCCAGGTTTCCGGGGGTGGGCCCGCGGGGCTGGTTCTTGACGAGGCGCGCGGTTGGCTCTACGTCCTGACGCGCTTCGATGACGGCATCTCGGTCATCGACGCGGCGGCGCGCACCGAGGTCTCGCACCTGACGCTGCACAATCCCGAGCCCGAACGCATCGTGCGCGGGCGCAGCGTGCTCTACGATGCGCGCGAGACCTCGAGCAACGGCGAGGCCTCTTGTTCATCGTGCCACGTCTTCGGCGATCTCGACAGCCTGGCCTGGGATCTCGGCAACCCGGACGCGTCGGTGCTGAACGATCCGAATCCCCGTCAAGTCGTAGACCCGATCGGGCTCTCCTTCCCGGACTTCCACCCGATGAAGGGGCCCATGACTACGCAGACGCTCCGTGGCATGGCGCACTCGGGCCCGATGCATTGGCGCGGCGATCGCACCGGCGGCAATGACTCGGGCGGGAGTTCATTCGACGAGGTGGCCGCCTTCGGCAAGTTCATCGTCGCCTTCGACGGGCTCCTCGGCCGCAACGGACCCATCTCGCAGGACCGGATGCAGGAGTTCGCCGACTTCATCCTCGAGGTGACGCCGCCGCCCAACCCGGTCCGGAGTCTCCTGAACGAGCTGACCTTTGCCCAGCAGCTCGGTGCCAACAAGTTCCTGAGCCCCGTTCCCATCGACGTCTTCTCGAGTTGCAATGGGTGTCATCGGCTCGACCCGTCACAGGGATTCTTCGGCACGGCGGGGCTGTCGAGCTTCGAGTTCGAGTCGCAGATCTTCAAGATCCCACACCTGCGCAACCTCTATCAAAAGGTCGGTCGCTTCGGCATGGCACCAGCGCCGTTCGTGAATCTCGGCGACAACGCCTTCATGGGCGACCAGATCCGTGGCTTCGGCTATTTGCACGACGGATCGTTCGACACAGTATTTCGTTTCTTGAGATCGACGCCCTTCAACCGCGATGATCCAGGAGGCTTTCCCGGGCTGCCCAACCCCAACGGCTTTCCGCCGGGCGCCGAAGGCGACGACGAGCGCCGCCTCATGGAGGACTTCCTGCTTGCCTTCGATTCCGACCTCGCACCCATGGTCGGACAGCAGGCGACGATCCGCAGCATTCCCGAGCCGGAGACGGAAGGTCGCATCGAGGGAATGGAGGACCGGGCCAGCGCCGGCGACTGCGAGCTGGTCGTGAAGGGCGTGGTCGGCACCGAGGCGCGCGGATGGCTACGGGTTGCCGCGGATTCCTATCGCCCCGATCGAGCCAGCGAGCCGCTGGCGACCAAGGCCGACCTGCTGGGCCTGACGGCAGTTCCCGGCCAGGCGTTGACGTTCACCTGTGTGCCGCCGGGCTCCGGACCCCGCATCGGCATCGATCGCGACGGCGACGGCTTCTTCGATCGCGACGAGCTCGACGCGCTGACCGATCCCGCACAGCCGGCGAGCTTCCCTGGCTCGGCCGTGATCGCGCCGATCCGCGGCTCGACGCTGCGGCTCCGCGACGACCCGCCACCGCGGGCGCAGACGCGGCTGCGACGTTTGCGCTTTGGCTCGAGGCAGCGGGGGGCGGCGCCCAGTGGTGTGGTGTTCCCCGCGGCGGACTCGGGCTCCGATCCAACGCGCCACGCGGCCGTTCTCTTCCTCTACGCCGCGGCGGGTGGAAGCGAGAAGCTCCCTGTCATCCTCCCGGCAGAAGGCTGGAGAGCCGTCGGGCCCGCAGGATTACCGACGTCCTACCGCTTCCGAGACGCAGCCGGCCCGATCCGCTCGATCAAGCTGACTCCCACGAGCTTGACGATCCGTGGCAAGGGGCCGGCCGGCTTCTCGCTCGCCGGCGCGCCGCTCGACGAGGTCGGGCTGCGACTGCGCTTGGGGTACGCCGTCGAGATGTGTGCCGCGGTTTCGGCGAAGCACCGCGGGGACCCAGAGCAGGCTTCCTTCGACAACTCGGAGCGATTCGTCGGTGCGGAGTCCGCCGCGCCGGTCGTCTGCCCGGCCGTTCCAGGTTGAGGTTCACATGAGGACCCAGAGGAACCTCGCTTCCCCAGCGTTCCGTGATCCGGTCGAGGCGCGGGGCCGCCGACGAGTTCGAGTCGGCTGTGCAGTTCTGGTTGCCTGCACGCTGCTGGGTCCGGGAATCGCGCGATCGGCACCAGGCGACATCTCCACGATCGTCGGCGGCCCGGGTCAGGGCGACGCCCTGGTGGTATATCAGGACCCGGCGGCGCTAGTCGTTTCGTCCTCGACGGTCTTCGTCGCCGAAGAGTTCCGGGGCATCATTCGCGCCGTCGATCGCGCAACCGGCCTGGAGACGGTCTACGCCGGGCGGCCCGACGCACCGTGCCCAGCCAACCCCAGCGGTGACGACGGCGGGCCGGCAAGCGGGGCCGTGCTCTGTGGGCCGTCTGGTCTTGCTCTCGACCCCGCGGGCGACTTGCTCGTCGCCGACACGGCGCACAGTCGGGTGCGAAAGATCGACGGTGTGACCGGCGTGATCAGCACCGTTGCCGGGGGAAACGGGCTCTTCGGCGGCGACGGCGGCCCCGCGAACGCAGCGGGGCTCTGCTCGCCGCGTGGGATCGCCGTCGACCCGGCCGGGAATCTCTTCATCGCCGACGAATGCGACCACCGGATCCGTCGCGTCGACGCGACGACCGGCATCATCTCGACCGTAGCCGGAACCGGGCTGGCCGGGTTCTCGGGTGATGGCGGATTGGCCACTGCCGCTACGCTCGCCTCGCCCAAGGACGTCTCGGTCGACTCGAGCTCGAACGTCTTCATTGCGGACCGCGCCAACTCGCGGGTGCGCCGAGTCGATGCCACCACGGGGATCATCACGACGTTCGCCGGCAACGGGACCTCGGGGAGTACCGGAACCAACGGCCCGGCCACCGCCGCGGCTCTGGCGTTCCCGACGGGAGTTCTCGTCGACGACGTCAACTGGGGCGGGGACGTCTTCATCGCCGAAGCAGGTGCGCACAAGGTGCGTCGGGTTCGGGCTTCCGACGGCGTCATCGTGGCATTCGCAGGCAACGGCAGTTCGTTTTCCGGCGGCGACGGCGGGGCCGCGAGCGTTGCAGCCGTCCCGAGCCCGTTGGACGTTGCGGTTGCTGATGACGCGCACATCTTCATCGCCGCGGGCCCGCGGGTGCGAGAAGTGAACTCGGGGGTCATCTCCACCGTCGCAGGCAAGACCGACTTCGATTTGGTCCTCGACGGCGTCCCCGCCACGGACACCCAGCTCGACCTCGACTATCCCGGAGACGTCACCTTCGACGCTGCCGGAAATCTCTACTTCACGGATACCTATAATTCGCGCATCCGTCGCGTCGACGCCGTCACCGGGTTGATCTCGACCGTCGCCGGCAACGGTTCCCAGGGGTACAATGGCGAATTTGTCCCGGCGAGCGACGTCTGGATCTTCTTCCCGAGCGCGGTCGCGGTCGACGCGGCCGGCAACGTCTACTACACGGACACGACGCGTATCCGGGTGATCGATGCGACGAGCGGGCTGGTCCACACCATCGCCGGCAACAACGGGTGCGGATACTCGGGGGACGGCGGCCCGGCCCTCCTGGCGACGATCTGCTATGCGAACGACCTCCTGTTCGATGGGGACGGCAACCTGCTCATCGCCGACACCGACAATCGCCGCGTACGTCGCATCCAGATGTCGAGCGGGGAGATCTCGACGATCGCCGGCAATGGCAGCTCCATCGTCAGTGGGGATGGCGGGCCGGCGCTCACTGCCGGTCTCGGCTACGTCCAAGGTCTCGCGCTCGATGGGTCTGGCAACCTCTTCGTCAGCGACGGTAACGACCGCGTCCGGCGCATCGCTGCCGGAACGACTACGGTGTCGACGGTAGCCGGTGGCGGCAGCATCGTCGGGGATGGCGTTCTCGCGACCTCGGCGCTCATCGACACCGCGTACGGCGTCGCCGTCGACCACGGGGGCAATCTCGTGATCGCCGAGCTCGGTGCGCACCGCGTACGCCTGGTCGACGCGACTGCCGGGTTGATCTCGACCGTCGCGGGCGATGGCCAAGAACAGTTTTCCGGCGACGGTGGGCCGGGGCCACTGGCGTCACTCATCCGGCCCGCCGCGGTGGCGGTCGATCCGTTCGGTGGCATCGTGATCTTCGACACCGGCAACCACCGCCTCCGCCGCATCGAGCCTCCGCCCTGCGGCAATGGTCTGCCCGACCTGGGCGAGCAGTGCGATCTCGGGCCGCTCAACGGCTCGGCCAGTTCCTGCTGCACCTCGACTTGTGCGTTCCGGTCGGCCGCGAGCACGTGCCGTCCAGCGGCGGGAGCCTGCGACCTCAGCGAGACGTGCGACGGGCTGAGCCCGCACTGTCCGAGCGATGCCACGGAACCAGACAGCGACGGCGACGGCGCCTGTGACAGCACGGATCTCTGCACCAACGTGGCGGGCGGTCGCGATCTCGCCGTCAAGCCCTCGCTGGCGCTGTCGCGGATCAACGTCGATCCAATCGCGGGCAACGATCGTCTCGTGCTCTCCGGCGAGTTCGACCTCCCGACGGGCGTCACCTTCGCCGACCTCGACCCGTCGGTCTCTGGCGCGCGCTTGATCGTGTTCTCGGCCTCCGACGTACGGCGGGTCGACGTGACCCTGGCCCCCGGGTCCTACGGTGGCGCGGGAACCCGCGGCTGGGAACGCCGCGCGAACGGCTGGTATTTCATCGATGCCACCGGCTCCCCGGTCAACGGCATCGTCAAGGCACGCCTGCGCGAACGAGCCGGATCGGGACCTCATCGGGTCGGGTTGAGTATCCAGGGACGTCGGGGCGGCTATCCGGTAGCACCCGGTGACCAGCCTCTCGGTGTGGGCTTCATCATGGGCGGCCAGGCGGCCTCGGCAGCAGGGCTTTGTACAGAGCTCGAGTTCGGTGCGACGGAATGTCGCTTCAATTCGCGCGGTGACGGCCTGCGTTGTCGGCGATGAGGCGCATGGGCGAGGCGCCGCTCAACGTCGCAGCCAAGCGGGCCGGATCCGCGCGTGCATGTGGTAGTGATCGGGGATCTGCCGCATGCGGTCGTCGAAGATCGCCACCTCACCGAGGCCCATCGTCTCGCTGACCAGGGCGAGGGCTTTGCGCATGACCGCCTTCTCCTCCTCGGTCGCCGCCGCGCGGTGCTCGCCGAGTACGGCCATCGGGGTGTCGCAGGAATCGCAGTCGAGGACCGTGAACGGGAAGGGCTCGTGGAACGTGGCGTACCATCGCGTGCTGCGTACGAGCGCGCAGAGCTCGCATGGCCGGCGCTGGCTGGTGGGATCTTCGGAGGTCATCGGGTGGTTGCTCCCTGGGGCGGTGAGGGGACGCGATCGTACGCCCGCCGTTGACGGTTCCCATCGACGCGGGTAATTCCTGCCGCGCGCCGCGCGGATCGGCGCAGGGAGGGAATCTCATGTCGTCTCGTCTCCGTCCATTCGGCTCGTCGGCCAGGTCGGGTAGCAGGCTCGGTGTCGGTGCGAGGATCTTCCTCGCCGCCACGGCCCTGGCGCTCGGGGCAGCGCCGGCGGGGGCGCAGGCCCCGTCACCGGCGCCGGGCAAGGCCGCTGCGGCGGCGCCATCCCCTGCGGCCAGCAAGGCTCCAGCCGTTGCCGGCAAGAACCCCATCGTCGTGATCGCGACCTCGCT
>CAZNSL010000410.1:0-382 GCA_964574975.1 uncultured Alcaligenaceae bacterium
CGTGACCTCGGTGGCGATCCAGCGGCAGACCGGTGGCGACCTCGCGGAAATCCTCGACAAGATCGGCCACGTGATCCGCGAGCGCTACAAGATTCTGGGCCAGGTGAAGGCCCTGACGGCGGAAGGTCGTCTGTCGGGCCTGGTGCTGATCGCGCTGCCGTTCGGCCTGTTCCTGATGATGCTGCACACGAAGTTCGACTACGTGAGCATGCTCTGGACCGACCCGCTCGGCATCAAGATGTCGATCTTCGCCCTCATTATGCAGGTACTCGGCGCGTACTCGATCAAGAAGATCGTGGACATCAAGGTGTAGTGCTGAGTGCGGAGTGCAGTGTGGGGGTGGGGGGGGTAGGGTGGTGGCGGCGGGGGGGGGGGGGTGGGG
>CAZNSL010000410.1:392-5702 GCA_964574975.1 uncultured Alcaligenaceae bacterium
GTACTCTTTCAAGATGATCGTGTACATCAAGTCTTAGTGCTGTGTGCTGAGTGCTGTGTGCTGAGTGCTGTGTAATGATGGTGACTGCTGTGTATCGGGTGTCGGGGTGCTGTCTCTCTCAGCACTCAGCACTCAGCACTCAGCACTTTCTCAGGAGACGGCCGTGGACTTCCTCGACAGTTCGACGGTAATGGCGCTGATCGCGTTCGTGGTCTTCATGGCCGGCGCGTGGGCGATGCTGTCGCTGATCTCCAATCGCAATAAATCGACGGCCGAGCAACGCCTCGACCGCATCGGCCGGCCGAAGTCGCTGGTCGATATCGAGCTGAACTCCCAGAAGAGTCAGCAGCGCTTCAGCGGCCTGAAAGAGACGATGCAGAACCTCGGCTCCGCCCTGGAGCCGCAGAACGACCTGGAGAAGAACTCTCTGAGGATCAAGCTGGCCAACGCCGGCTTCCGCAGCGAACAGGCCGCGTCGATCTACCACGGCCTACGGGTCGCCAGTTTTCTCACGTTCCTGCTGCCGGCCGTGTTCATCTTCGGCCTGAAGGACGGCTGGACCATGAAGTCGGCGCAGTGGATCATCGGTTGCGCCGGCGTCGGCTTCTACCTGCCATCCCTGGTGCTGACCTACCTGCGCTCGACCCGGCAGAAGGAAATCTTCCTGACGTTGCCGGACGCGCTCGACCTAATGGTCGTCTGCGTCGAGTCGGGCCTCGGCCTGGACGCGGCAATGCGCAAGGTCTGCGACGAGATGAAGGGCCATGCGAAGGTGATCTCCGAGGAGTTCGCGCTGGCCAACTTGCAGTTGCAGATGGGCCGGCCGCGCCGCGAGGTGCTGCACGACCTGGGCGTGCGGACGGGCGTGGACGACGTGCGCAGCCTGGCGGCGATCCTGATTCAGGCCGACCGCTTCGGTTCGTCGATCGCCCAGGCCCTGCGGGTGCAATCCGACTCGATGCGGACGCGGCGTCGGCAGATCGCGGAGGAGAAGGCGGCGAAGACGGCGGTGCAGATGATCTTCCCGCTGGTACTGTTCATCTTCCCCGGCATCTTCGTGGTGCTGGTCGGCCCGGCGGCGATCCAGATTGCGAACAACCTGTTGCCGAAGATGATGTAGGCGAGCGCGTCGATTCGCGACGCTTCGCAGAAGCGTGCCGTGGGCGGCGGTCGAGCGCGACCGCCGCCCCGGCTTTTTTCGCCACGCGAATTGGGTCGGCGACATCACCAGATGCATGCGTTTCGTTCCATTCACCCGTTGCGGGCGTGGCAGACTTTGGCGACAATGAAGCCGTGAGACTCGTTCCCAGTGGACGACGCCATGACTGACCCACACTGGCAAAACCGCATCGCGCTCGACCCGAAGGTTCTCGTCGGCAAGCCGGTCGTCCGGGGCACGCGCTTGTCGGTCGAGTTCGTCGTCGGCCTGATGGCGAGCGGCTGGACCGAGACGCAGATTCTGGAGAACTACCCCGGTCTCACCCGCGACGACATCGCGGCCTGTTTGCGGTACGCCCACAGGCTCCTGGAACAGGAACGGGTCTACCCCGTCCCGGTGTAGCCGTGCGATTCTCCGCGAACGAGAACTTCCCCGCCATGGCCGTCAACGCCATTCGGCTGGCCGGACACGACGTGTTCTGGGTCCGCACCGAAATGGGCGGGGCGACCGACGAACGGGTGCTGGCGCACGCCGTGTCCGAGGACCGAATACTGTTGACCTTCGACAAGGATTTCGGCGATCTGGCGTTCCAGGCCGGACTGCCGGCGACGTATGGGATCATCCTGTTCCGCATCCGGATCGACGCTCCGGACGCATTGGCCGCCCGCATCGCGGCGATCGTGGAATCGCGGTCGGATTGGCCGGTTCAGTTCGCGGTGGTGGGCGAACGGCGCGTCCGGCTGCGGGCGCTGCCGGCGCCACCGCCGTAGCTGCGTCACGGGAGCGTTTGCGCCGTCCCAGCTTTCGCCCGGATCGTGCCCCAGTCGGGGCCGCACGGCATGTCGAACAGGCAGCGACCGTTGCTGCGCTCCTCCCACAGTTCACCGACGGCGCGTTTCTCGCGTGAATCGTCGTTGCTCCAGCGATCCGCGCCCTTGTATTCGACCACGAGAAACCGACCGTCCACCAGTTCCGCCACGAAGTCCGGATAGAAGCGATCCGTTGCCGTCTGGAGCCAGAACGACGACGCGGGTCGCCGCTCCAAGTTGCGGACCCAGCGCTTCACCCCCGGCAGGCCGTCAATCACAGCGG
The DNA here is from genome assembly GCA_964574975.1 of uncultured Alcaligenaceae bacterium. Classification (GTDB taxonomy): domain Bacteria; phylum Planctomycetota; class Planctomycetia; order Gemmatales; family Gemmataceae; genus JAXMAS01. The sequence goes on from CAZNSL010000410.1 coordinate 2,644, forward strand.
CACAATCGAACTCCTCGCCCTCCGGCTTCAACTCGCCGACGTACCGAAAGGCGTGCTTGGCGAAACGGAAGGTACCGACGTAATACCAGTTCGGCGCGTAGCCGTCCTCGTCGAACCGGAAGCACACGTCCGGGCTGACTTCAATCGCTGCGGCGGTCGGCCCGAAGAGTGTCCGTTGGTACGACGCCCGTTCCGCGGCCGCACGGTGCTGCTGCACCTTCGCCTCGAGGGCATCGCGGAGGCGATACTTCGCGCGGGTGGCCCACTCCAGGGTTTGACCTCGCGATTGCATTAGTCCTTCCACGACGTTGCGGATGAACAGGCTCGACTGCGACTGTGGGATGTCTCGGTGCGCGAACTGGCGGTCGAGCCAGTTTGCAAGCGCCGGGAGAGTCCACCCCGGTTCACCGCCAAAGAGGGTTGGGGCGGTCGGTTCCAGTGCCTGCTGCTTCATCTCGACGCGGCCGGCCTCGGACACGTCGATCTCGCCGGCACGGCCCGCCGGGGCCTGTGTCGAAAACTCGGCTTCGGTCAGTGTGGCGTCGCAGGCGGCGAGGTCCCACTCGAAGTCGAGGAAGTGGTCGGCTTCAAATAGCTCCAACTGACCGTTGACCCGTACCGCCAAAGCCGGCACGCGGAACGGCGCGCGCGGCGCGTCGGCCGCCGGCGTTCGGCCGCGCGAACGGTCGTACAGCCGCTCTACCGCCCACCGGTCCGCCGGTGCGACGCAATCGCGCAGGGCCGCAATCTCCGGAGCGGACAGCACGCCTCGCACCGTGAGCGTTCCGGCGTTCGGGTCGAACGTCACCCGTGCCGCCAGGTCCGGATCGATTCGGTTCAACTCTGGCGCGGCCGTCACCGGTTCCGTCGTCTCGTCGAAAAGCGAGCCGCCAAAGGGCAAACTGGGTTGCTCGTCGGGCACCACGAGGTCGGCCGCCTCCAGCTTCTGGAAGCCGTTTTCGACGAGGCCGTCCTTCAGAGACTGCGCCGTCGCCACGAAATTCGGCGAAGCCGCAAAGGCGTAGGCGCGGTTCAACTCGTCGCGCCGCTTCCGTTTCGCGCGCGGCAGGCGAAGGATGCGGCCGAGAAGTTGTTCGACCGAACGAGCCGAGTGTTGTTCGGCCACGCTGCAAAGGATGTAGGCGAACGAGCAATCCCAGCCTTCGCGTAGGGCCTGGACGGTTACGACGTACCGCACCGGGCAGGAGCGGGCAAACAGGTCGATGCCGTCCAACTCCCAGTCCGACCCGGTTGCCAGCTTGATCTGCTCGGCTGGGATGCGGAAATCGTCAACCAACGCCTTGCGGAGAACGTCGGTCGTGATCGTCGCCCGCGTGCTGCTCTTCGGCTGTGCTTGGAACAGTACGATGGGCCGGATGTATTCGCCGGTCTCTCGCCCCTCCTCGTCCGCCACGGCTTCGAGCGAGCGATGCTGTTCGATGGCGTCGCCAATCACTTCCTTCCAGTCGGCGCGGGTGCGGAGCCGAATCGGCAGCTTGATCATCTCGGCGGCCTTTAGCTCGCGAGCCGTTACCTGATACAGGACGTTACTGGCGAATACACCCTGCGTCGGGTTGTGGTCCGTTTGTGGCGTGGCCGTGAATTCGATGACGCACGACGGGGAGAAACGCGCCAGCGTGTCGAAGGAGAGCGGCGTGCGCGCGTTGTGAGCCTCGTCCATCACTACGACCGGCCGGTGTATTCGCAGAACGTTGGCGAGCGAATAGTCGATGACGCCGCCCTCGCCTTCGATCCGGGAACGGTCGGCACCCGCAAAGTGGCCCATGAGACTGCCGGACGATTCGTATACCTTGCGCCCTTCGGTGTCCTCGACGCGCAGGGCCGCCAGCGTGGACACGATAACGGCCGTAGCGCCGGCGAGCGTGCCGGGTGTGACGTAGAGCGCTTCGGCCAGGTCCATCACGGCGACCTGCCCGGCGAAATGAGCGTCGAGTGCCTGCCGGTACGGATGCTGGCGGTCGCGCAGCGCTGCCAACGTCTGATCTCGGATCGCGTTCGATGGCACCAGCCACAGGCAGACGGCGCGCTCGACTTGCAAGTAATCGCGGGTGGCCGATGCGAGGGCATGGCATGCGAGCAGCGTCTTGCCGCCGCCGGTCGGCACCCGGAGGCAGACGTACGGCATCGCTTCCAGTTGCGGCACCTTGCGGTACGGCCGGTCGGTCTGCGCGATGAAGGCGCGTTTGGCCCCGTCGCGGGCGGCGTCGCGAAAGTAGGCGGTCAGTGCTTCGAGCGTCCGCTCTTGATAGTCGCGCAGTTCCAGCATGGTCAGTCCACCCGGATGCCGTAGGGAACCTGCTTGAAGACGACCCCGGCTCGCCGCAGCCGTTCGGGGCCCAGTCGACAGCCCGCGCCGTAGACGACGCGCGGCCCTTCGTGTGGCGGCAGTCCTGCCAGCACATCGGCGGTCAGCACGTTGCCGCCCTGCGGCCGCCGGTCGCCCAGGACGCCGTTGAAGAGGAGGTAGACGGCCTTCGATTCGTGAATGCCGAGCAGGGGTGTGCGGCCGGAGGCCTTTTGCGGAATCGGAACGCCGGTCTCGGTGAAGAAGACGTGTGCCGCGAGGTCGGTGAAACGGACGGACGAGTTGATCTGACCCGTTTCGTCAAAAAGGGGTTCGCCCAGAGTGCAGTACCTGAATCCGCCTCCGAGCGGTTCAGTTTTCCCAGAGTGCCTCCCCCCCCCTTGACTAGGCACACGACCTTCAATGACTCGTTTAAGTCGCTGGGCCGTTACGTCGTGGCAAATGCTCTCATCCATTTCGACGAGGATGAAGCGCCGATTGCCTGCGTCAGCCTTGTTTAGGGCGAGGACGGCGTGGCCAGTCGTGCCGCTGCCGGCGAAGGAGTCGAGGAAAATCGCATTCCTGTCGCGCCAAGCGTAGCTCAACAAGTGCTGAATCAGCGATACGGGCTTTGGGAAGTCAAAGGCTTTGCCGTCGCCGAATAGCTCCTTGATCGTCTTGGTACCTTCCTGGGTGTACGGCCCTTCGAGAACGGAGAACGGTTTGGCCGACCGTTCGATCCCCTCTTCATCTT
>CAZNSL010000411.1:0-5688 GCA_964574975.1 uncultured Alcaligenaceae bacterium
CTTACTGGCTGGGTCTTCGGGCTAAATAGTTACGCCACACCACGTTACGAACGAAAAACGCCCCCAGCCTTTCGACCGGGGGCGCTCGCGCGTCTGAGGAGGACTCAGCGCTAGGGACAGCTTACTTGCAGCCGCCGCAGCCCGTGTTGCAACCGGTGTCGCAACCGCAGCTCGGCTCGCAGCCGCAATCGTTGCAGATCAGTCGGCGGCTGAACATCTTCTTCATGTACTTGCCGAGGTACCAGCCGTCCTCGCAGCACTCGTTGCACGAGTCGCAGCAGGTGCTGGTCGGGCAGCAGTTGTCGGCCTTGCAGCAGCCGTTGCCGCACGACGACTTGCACGAATCGCAGCACGGCGTCGGGTCGCACACCGGGACGTAGCGCGGCTTCTTGACGCAAACCGTGTACTCCTGGCAGACCGGCACCTTCTTGCAGACCGTGTACGGCACGTTCTCGGTGACGCAGTAAGGCACCTTCTTGCAGACCGTGTACGGCACCTGACGGCAAACCGTGTAGGGCACGCACCGGGTCACGGTCGTCGGCACGACGGTGCAGACCGTCGTCGGCACGCACTTCGTCCGCGTCTCGGACACCATCCGCGTGACGGTGTACGGCACCGTCTTCTTGACGGTGTGCGGCACCATGCGGGTGACCGTGTACGGCACGACCGTGCGAACCGTCTCCGGCACCATGCGGGTGACGGTGTACGGCACGCGGCGGGTGTGCGTCTCGGTCACGTTGCGGGTCGTCGTGCTGACGCTGGTGCGCGGGTAGTACGCACCCTCGACCCAACGGCTGCCCGGCGTCTGGGACGCGGAGCCGACCGGCGCACCGTTCGGCGCGCCGCCGTTGCCGCTGCCGCAGCCACCGTTGCCGCAGCTACCGTTGCCACCATTGCCGCCATTGCCGCCGTTGCCGTTCCCGCCTTCGCCGCCGACCCACGCCCCGCGGGAGACCCGCGTGACGGTGTACGGTACCTGCTTGCGGACGACCTCGGTCACGTAGCGGGTCTCGGTGTACGGCACCTGCTCGACGACATTCTCCTTGACCACGCGGTTGACGGTGACCGGCACCTTCTTGACGACGGTGTACGGCACCTTCTTCTTGATGGTGTACGGCACCTTCTCGACGTGGCACTCCTTGACGTAGGTCGTGACCGGGACGGTCTCGCAGATCGTCCGCTTGTGCTTGACCTGACGGGTGCGGATCTCGTCGCAGCCCTTGACCCAGCAGAGCTTCCAGCCGGCCGGCTTGGAGACTGTCTGGCAGGTGCACGGGTCGAAGCAGCACTTGTAGTCGCGGACCAGCTTCAGGGAGCGGCGGCCGGGCACGCAGTACTCCTCGCAGCAGGTCTCGGTGACGCAGCGGCTGACGGTCTTCGTGGAGCAGACCGGCCGGCAGGTCGTGCGGACCACGTCCTTATAGCCGGTCTCGCAGACTTCGTGGTAGCCCGTGCAGCAGACTTCCTTCTCGCAGGTCTCGCAGACGTTGCGGCAGACCGTGCGGCAGACCGTGCGGCACTTCTGCTCGCAGACCGGCCGGCAGATCGTCTGGCAGCACTCGCGGACGCACGGGTCGCAGATGGTGTGGCAGGCCTGATGCCAGCTCGTGTGGCAGTGGGTCTCGCACACCGGCTTGCACACGGTGTAGGTGCAATCCTTGTAGCAGGTCTCGCAGTGCGGCTTGCAGACGGTGTGGCAGCACTCCTTGTACTGCGTCTCGCACACCGGCTTGCACACGGTCTCGCAGCACTCCTTGTAGTGCGTCTCGCACACTGGTTTGCAGACGGTGTAGGGCACCTGCTTCATCACGGTCTGATGGCAGGTCTTGTTGACGGTCTCGCAGACGGTGCGGTAGGCCGTCTCATTGACGGTCTTGAAGCAGGTCTGCTGTTCGGTGCGGTAGCAGGTCTTGGTGACCGCTTTGACGTGGGTCTCCTGGACCGTCTGGTAGACGGTGTGGAACCGCTTCTCGTGAACGGTGTCGTACACCAACTGGTAGCGGGTGCGGCCCTGCTGCTGGACGGCGTCGAAGCAGGTCTGGGCATCGCAACACGACTCGGGACAGTTGGCATACTTGGTCGCGCCGCCGAACGCAGCGTGAACGCTGCCGGCGGCCGCGAACAGCCCGACGGCGGCACACACCAGCGGCGCACCCAAGCGCATCCTCATGACGATTGCCTCCTCAAACTGGCCCGCGCGGGCCTGCGGGTTGGGGTGCGGCGGCTGGGGGCGGAACACTCTCGCGAGTGCGTCCGGGACGGGCACCTTTCCCCCGATTGGCCTGGAACCTTGGCCGCACCTCAACCCGAGGGTGTGGGGTCGTACTCAGCAAATTCGCCCGTCTGGCAGCGTTATCGGCCCCTGTGCGGCGGCGCGATGACGCCCGAGTGGCCGGCGGGGCGTGCGAAGGTCGTCCGCGGGCGCGGTCGCGCACGGGATGGCGCGGGCGTCGGATGTAGCGATTGGGAGGGCAGTGGACGAGTTAGGGCAGCAGTTCGGCGACGGCGACGCTGATGCCGGGCAGCGCGGCGACGGTCAGCGAGGCACCGCGACCGTGGTCGGTGACGGCGGCCCAGGTGCCGTTCGCGTTTGGTCCGCGATGGACGTGGACGAGTTCAGCGGCGAGGTCGATCACCCAATATTCGGGAATGGCCCCGTCGGCATAGATGCCGGCCTTGCGGCCGAGGTCGTCGTCGAGCGAACTGTCGGCGACTTCGATGATCAACGACACGTCGGCGGCCGATGGCTTGCGGCCGCGAAAAATACCTGGCCGATACGGCACCACGCTCACGTCCGGCTGCGGTTCGCTGGCCGCGAAAACGACGGGGTTCTGGATGCGGATGACGGCGCGTCCTGCGGCGAGGCGATTGAGCGTGAAGTTCAGCAGATCGACGCAATTGCTGTGGGGGTCGCCGATGGGCATGTTCGTCAACACCTCTCCTTCAATGAGTTCGACGCGCTCGTCTTCGTGCAGCAGTGCGGCGTCGATCATCCGGTGGTACTGCTCGACGGCGAACAGGTACGGCGTACCATCGTCGGCGCGATACACGTCGTCGTTGGCCCACGCGGCGGCGGGGTAGCCGACGAACACGCCGGCCCGTTCCATCGCAGCGACCTCGGTGGCCGTGAAGGCGCGGCGAGCACGGGTCGTGGGGAGTTTCGCAATCATCGAGTTGTCTCCGGTGGTCGCCACGATTGTACCTGTCGCCGGGGTCGCACTCAACCGCGGCCGTGGGCCAGCCCGACCGCCTCGCGCACCGACGCCACGCCGAGCGTCGCCAGCGCCGCCGGCAGCCCGGCCGCGACGCGCACCGCCGCCGTCGGATCGTAGAAATTGACCGTGCCGAGTTGCACCGCGCTCGCCCCGGCGACGAGGAACTCCATCGCGTCGTCGAGCGTGGCGATGCCGCCGACGCCGACCACCGGCACGCACTTCGCCTTCGCCACCTCCCACACGGCCCGCAGCGCCAGCGGCTTAATGCACGGCCCGGACAGGCCGCCGGTGCCATTGCCGAGGACCGGCCGCTTGCGCCGCCAGTCGATGGCGATGCCGACGAAGGTGTTGACGAGCGTCACCGCGTCGGCCCCGCCGTCGGCCGCTGCCTTGGCGATCGGCACGATGTCGGCGACATTTGGCGTGAGCTTGGCCAAGAGCGGCAGCGGGCAGGCGTCGCGGCAGGCGCGGACGATGCGCTGGGTGACAGCGGCATCCTTGGCGAAGTCGGTGCCGCCGGCGACGTTCGGACACGACAGGTTCAACTCGACGGCGGCCGCCCCGCAATCGGTCGTGAACCGGGCGGCCATCGCGGGAAACTCGTCATCGCTCTTGCCGGCGACGTTGGCGATGGTCGCAGTCGGCAGCGTGCGCAGGTAGGGGAGGTGATGGCTGAGGAAGTGGTCGAGGCCGTCGTTGTCGAGGCCGATGGCGTTGAGCATGCCGCTGGCAGTCTCGACGGTGCGCGGCGGCGCGTTGCCGGCCCGCGGCTGCATGGTGACGGTCTTGGGCACGACGCCGCCGAGCGCGGCGAAATCGACGAGGCCGGCCATTTCGCGGGCGTAGCCGAAGGTGCCGGACGCGACCAGCACGGGGTTGCGGAGCGCGAGTCGGCCGAGGGTGACACTCAGGTCGGTCATGCGGGAGATTGTACGGCCGCCGCTGCGTCGAGGACGTCGACGCCGTCCTTGGTCACGCGAACCTCGCCGTCGCCCGGCCAGATCGAGACGGCCGGCTCGCCGTCCGGCGTCTGCGTCCAAATGACCGCGACGGGAATCTCAAGACAGGAGTCCGTTACGACACCATCGCCGGGCGCGAGCGAGACGAAAACGCCTTCCGGCTCGACATTGAGCGTAAGCGACCTCGGCGACTCGTTGCGGATGGTGAAGCGGTTGTCGCGCGGCATTGGTCGTCTTCAGTCGAACAGTTGGGCGATCTCGCGGAGTTGCCTGGCGTCAGTCCCTGTCTTAGCCCCGGAGGCACGCCCGTTGACTGCGTACGGCCAGCCGCGCTCGAAGCCGCCCGCTCACGCAAACGCTTCCGGCAGCCTGGCGACAACCGCGACCGTCTCGACGCTCACCCGCACCAACTGGCCGCCCACTCACGCCCAAACGGCCCGACCCCTTGCATGCGGCCGCGGCGGGTAGTAGCATATCGCCATCCCGTCGCGAAGGAGTATTCGCGATGTTCGGCCGACCCGGCCCCAGGAAGCCGGCGTATCGCCACGCCACACGTCCGGATTTGGTTCGTACCGACCTGATGCCTCTGCCCGCCGCGGCCGCCGCGGCCGGCGATGGGACGCTGCGCACCGTCGCGCACTACGAGCTGCGCACGCAACTCGGCGAGGGCGGTATGGGCGTCGTCTGGCGCGCCCGCGACACCGCCCTCGACCGGCTGGTGGCGCTCAAGTTGCTGCGGTCGGAGCTGTTCAACTCCCCGGAGGCCCGCGCCCGCTTCCTGCGCGAGTCCCGTGCGGTGGCCGCCGTCAAGAGCGACCACGTCGTCACCACCTACCAGGCGGGCGAAGCGGACGGCGTCCTGTTCCTGGCGATGGAACTACTCGACGGCTCGACGCTCGACGACCGGCTCGTCGTCGGCCGGCCGGTGCCGCCGGCGGAAGTGGCCCGCATCGGCCGAGACGCGGCGCTCGGTCTGGCGGCGGCCCACACCCGCGGCCTGATTCACCGCGATGTCAAGCCGGCCAACCTCTGGCTCGAAGCGCCCGGCGGTCGGGTCAAGGTTCTGGACTTCGGCTTGGCCCGGCCATTGGTCGGCGCGGCGCGGATCACGGCGACCGGCGTCGTCGTCGGCACGCCGCACTACATGTCGCCGGAGCAGGCCCGAACCGACCGACTCGATCCCAGTTCCGACCTGTTCAGCCTCGGCGCGGTGCTGTACCGGCTAGTCACCGGCCGGCTGCCGTTCCCCGGCGACAACACCTTCGCGGTGCTGGCGTCGCTGGCCCTCGACACGCCGCCACCCGTGGGTAAGCTCGTGCCGCACGCCCCGCCGGCTCTGGCGGCCCTGATCGACCGAATGCTCGCCAAGGCCCCGGGGGCGCGCCCGCAGTCGGCCGCGGAGGTGGCCGAGCAGCTCGCGGCCGTCGGGGCGCAGTGCGACGCGGTGGCCACCCCGCGGCCGCCCGGCGCGACGCCGGTGCCGGTGAAGCTGGTGCCGCCGCGGCCGCCGGGGG
>CAZNSL010000412.1:0-2025 GCA_964574975.1 uncultured Alcaligenaceae bacterium
GGCGGCACATTGGACCTTGACGGCAGCTACACCATCAATGCGCCAGTCAGCGTGCCGGCGGGTACCGCCACGCTGACGCTGCGCGGCGACTGGCGCAACGCCAGCACCATCTCTCAGAACGGCGGCACAATTCAGCTGGGAGGCACCTTCACGGTGGCCGACCTGGGAACGTTCGTCGGTACGGGCGGGACGGCGAGCATCTTCGGCACGCTGCACGATCCGAGCGCAACCCTAAGCATTAATGCGGGGCGGCTCTGGCAACTCGACGGTGGGACGATTCGGGGGGTAACGCTCGCCGGTTCAGGAGCGCAATTTCAGGTGACCAGTGCGGACGGAACCTTGGACGGGGTAACGCTGGGCGTGGGCACAACGCTTCGCCAAGGGGCGCAGGTGACGGTACTAAACAACCTTACGCTCTCGGGGGGCGCGACAGTGCTACTGGAGCGGCCGGACGTCGCCCTGAACACGAACGGCAACGCCGCCCTGGACGTGGGCCTGAACTTCGCCGGCGGCGCCCAGGTGCTGGGCGGCAACGGGGTGGTCGAACTGTTCCACGCCGTGGCGGGCGGCACCACGGCGTCCGAGGCCAACGTGCGGGTGCGGCCGACCGCCGGCGGCAGCCTGACGGTCGGGCAGGGCGTCACGATCCGCAACGTGGCGGGCTCGGACCTGACGGTGCTCGGCGATGCCGCGCTGCCGCTGACCGTCCAGGGGGCGGTGTCGTCGCAGTCTTCCGGGCGGACGCTGCGCGTCACCGGCTCGACCTTTACCAATACCGGCACGCTGCAGGCGACGGCCGGCGAGCTGGACGTGAACAACCTGACCGGCAACGTCAACGGCACGTCGATCGGCAACGGCGACCTAGACCTGGACGGCACCTACACCTTCAACCAACCGGTTAGCGTGCCCGCGGGTACGGGCAGCCTGACTTTGCGCGGCGACTGGCGGAACGCCAGCACGATCGCGCAGGGCGGCGGCACGATCCTCTTGGGCGACACGTTCACGGTCGCGGACCTGGGGTCGTTCGTGGGAACGGGCGGCACGGTGGGCGTCTTCGGCACGCTCGACGATCCTGGCGCGACCTTGACCATCGACGCGGGCCGAATTTGGCAGCTCGCCGGCGGAACGATCCGGGGGCTGAAAGTGACAGGCGTCGCGCCGGCGTCGTTCGAGGTGACGAGTGCGGACGGGACGCTGGACGGTGTAACGCTGGGTATGGCCACAACGCTTCGGTCGGGGGCTCAAGTCACGGTCCTCAACGGCCTGGAACTGCAAAACGGGGTGACGCTGCGGCTGGATCGGCCGGAGACCACGTTGAACACCAATGGCAACGCCGTGCTGGACGTGGGCCTGAACTTCGCGGGCGGGGCGCAGGTGCTGGGCGGAACGGGCGTGGTGGAGATGTTCCACGGCGTGGCGGGCGGCACGCTGGCCGCCGAGGGCAACGTGCGGGTGCGGCCGGTGGGGGCCGGCAGCAGCCTGACCATCGGCCCGGGCGTCACCGTCCGCACGGCCGCCGGCTCGGACCTGGCCACCCTAGGCGATCCCGCCCTGCCCCTGGTCATCCAGGGCACCGTGTCGGCCCAGTCCTCGGGCCGCACCCTCCGCGTCACCGGCAGCACGGTCACCAACCAGGGCATCCTGCACACATCGAACAACGGAACGCTCCAAGTCAACCGGCCACTTGCGGTCAACGGGTCGGGCATTCTCGGCGGCCTTGGCTCCGGCGTCATCTCGATCGTCGGCAACCTGACCGGCAACACTTTGAACCGCGACCGGTACAACCCGCTCGGCACGGTGCGCTTCGAGGGGGCCGGAACTGCGTCCGCGCCACAGCTATTGGAAGCCATGGGCAGTGACGTCGGAAGCGGTGCCGCCGGGTTCAGTCGGAACTTCGCCTACGGCACCCTGGCCCTGGCCAACAACACCTACGTCCGCCTGGTGGACCTGGCCGACAACACCAGCGATACCGGGGTCGAGGCCGTCTAAATCAACAACCTGCTCGTGCCGGCGGGCACGACCCTC
>CAZNSL010000412.1:2035-5671 GCA_964574975.1 uncultured Alcaligenaceae bacterium
CGGCGGCCGAGCAGCACCTGAATCGTCAGCAAGTCATCGAATTCTGCGCTTTGGCAGGCCATTACGACACCATTGCCGCGATCCTGGCCACGCTGCGGGTTCCGATGGACTTCCCGGACTAGACCGCTAGCCGGGGGTCGCGGCCGAAAACAACCACCCCCTGCGGGGGCCGGCCGCCACGACCCTCGACCTGAACGGTTTGAAACTCTACGTCCGCGCCATGCAGATCGGCGGCACGATCATGGGCGGGACCGTGACCTGGGCCCCGGACGGCACCAGCCTGGCTTTTGCCACGCCCACGCCCGGGGCCATTGCCGTCGCGGGCGAAGTGGACAACTGGCAGTTCTTCGGCCGGGGCGGCCGTGACGTGACGGTCGTCGTCAACCCTGGCGGCACCGCGCCCGCCCCCCTGACGCCGCGATTGAACTTCGCCCAGGTGCAAATCCTCGACGCGGTGAATAACGTCCTCGCCAGCGGCAGCAGCGCCACCTCCGGGGCCGTGGTCACGCTGCGCGACGTCGCCCTGCCGGCCGACGGCACCTACACGGTTCGCATTCGCACCACGACCGGCCAGCCGAACGGCACCGGCAACTACCTGGTCACCCTCTGGGACTCGACGACGGACGAAGCGACGTTGACTCTCGGCCAGCGCCACACCGGGAACATCGAGACGCCGTTCGGCCGGGACCGCTGGACGTTCTCCGCGGCGGCCGGCCAACAGGTCCGCTTCGACCTGGTCAGCAACGCGGCCCCGGGCACGACCTTCACGTTGAATGGGCCGAACGGGTTCGTCGGCTTCACGAACCTCACGGACGATTCCGGCCTGGTCAACCTGACGCAGTCGGGCAGTTACACCTTGACTGCCGCGGCCGCCCCCAACGGCTTCACCGGGGTGTACACGTTCCAACTGCTGCAAACCAGCGTGGTCGATCTGACCCTGGGGACCGCGTATCAGGGGTTGCTCGCCGGCAAGGGCCAGGCGCAACTCTTCCGGGTCACCGTCCCCGAAAGCAACCCACTCCGGCTCACATTCGACGACAGTTCGTCCGCCAACCGCAACGAGCTGTACGTGAAGTTCGGCTCGCCGCCCACCCGCGCCGACTACCAGTTCCGCTTCTCGGCCCCGGCGGCCGACCAGCAGGTCCTGATGCCGTCAGCCGCACCCGGCACGTGGTACGTTCTTGCTTACGCGGCGTCGGTGGCTACGCCCGGCCCGTTCACCATGACGGCTGTCGCGTCCGCCGTCATGCTGTCCTCGGTCACGCCGGACCACCACGGCAACGGGGCGGCGGCCGTCGTGACGCTGACCGGGGCTGGGTTCACGGGGCCGATGGCGGTCGAACTGGTCAACGCCGCCGGCACCGCGTTCCCGGCGGCCGCGGTGGCGGTGAATCAAACCACTCAGCTCACCGCCACGTTCGCAGCCGGGGCCGTTCCGGCCGGCGTCTACACCGTCCGGGCCAGGCGGGTGGCCGGCGGCACGGCGGCCGACCTGCCCAACGCCTTCCGCGTGGACGCAGGCGGCGAGGCCAGGCTGGTGACCAACCTGGTCCTGCCGAGCGCTCTCGGCCGGCACGCTCTGGCCACCATTTACGTCGAGTACGCCAACACCGGCGCGGTCGCCATGCCGGCGCCGCTCCTGGTGCTGCGCGCCGACGACAGGGCGCTCCTGACGCTGGACCAGTCGCGGATCACGCGAGGGTTCTGGACGTCTGCCGTGCCCGAGGGCTTCGGCGACACCGTCCAGTTCCTCGGCAGCGGCGCCACCCCGGGCGTCCTCCAGCCCGGCGAGCAGATGCGCGTGCCGGTCTATTACGCCGGCCTGCTCCAGCCGTGGGATTTCGGCGACACGTCGGTGGACTTCCACCTCGAAATCCTGCGCACCGACAACGCCACGCCCATCGACTGGCAGGTGATCGGGGCGGACCGCCCGACTTCGATCAGCCCGGAGGCGTGGACCGTCATCCTCGCCAACCTTCAGTCGCAGGTCGGTGCCACGTGGGGCGACTACGTGCGGATGCTGGACGACAACGCCGCCTACCTCGGGCGGATCGGCCAGCGCGTCCTCGACGTCGGCGACCTGTGGTCCTTCGAGATGCAGCAGGCCAGCGGCCTCAGCCTCGTGTCGCGCCTGGCCGGCGTCGCAGACGCGACGGTCGCGGCCCCCGGCATGTCGATCACCTTCGGCCGGGTCTACTCCCCGGGAATTGACGAGCGGTTCGAGCTAAACGTCCTCGGTCGGGGGTGGGCCTGGTCCGGCGGCTGGACCCGGCTGTTGACCGTGGACCCGTACGGCACTGTGACCGTGTCCGACACGTGCGGCTGCGGGTCGAACGCCTCACGCGGCAGCCGGCGCCTCTTCGAGCCGGACAGCCGGTCCGGTGCCGCGTTCTTTAACCAAGCTCTTTACTTCGGTCAGGCCGGTGATAATGCCACCCTGTCGAATCTCGGCGGCGGGGTGTACGAACTGCGCGAAGTCAGCGGACTTGTGACGCGCTTCCGCAGCGACGGCCGGGTGGACTTCGTTCGGGATCCCAACGGCAATCGCATCACCACGACCTGGACCAGCGGTCGGCTGACCCGCCTGACCCACTCGGCCGGACAGTTCCTCGACATCGGCTACAACGCCGCGGGCCGGATCGCGAACCTCCTCGATTCCACCGGCCGTACAGTCGTCTACACCTATGACGCGGTCGGCGAGCACCTGATGTCGGTGGCCGGCAGTGACGGCCGGACGACTCGCTACACCTACGGAACGGCCGGGGCGGAGACACACGCGCTGAGGTCCATCGAGTTCGCCGATGGAACGCACGAGTTCTTCACCTACGACCCGCGTGGCCGGCTCGCGTCGGCCGCGCTCGACGGCAACGCCCAGCCATTCACCTTCACCTACGACTCCGCCGGGCGGGTGACGAGCAACAACGCCATCGGCGGGGCGACCAATTACTTCTTCGACCACCTCGGGCGGGTCGGCGCGGTCGAAGATGCCCTCGGGCACCGCACCGTCGTGGGCTTCGACGGCCTGAATCGGACCCGCGTCACGGACGCACTCGGGCAGGAGTACACCTACTCCTACGACAGCCGGGGGAACGTGACGCGGAGTACCAACCCGCTCGGCCACACCACGACCTTCACCTATACGGCCAACTTCAATCGGCTGGCTACAGTGGCCGATGCCCGCGGCAACCCGTTGACCTACGGTTACGACAGCCACGGCAATTTGATCTCGATCACCTATTCGGACAACAGCGTCGAGCGCTTCGCGGTAGACTCGCAGGGCAACCTTGACACCTACACCAACCGCCGCGGCCAAGTCGTCGATGCGACCTACGACGCCTCCGGTCGCCTGCGCCGCCAGAACTTCCCGGACGGCTCGTTCGTCGAGTACCGCTACAATAGCCGCGGCAACCTCGATCAAGCCATCACGCAGAACGGGACGACTCGGATCGACTACCTCGACCCGCTGAACCCGGACTTGCCCACGAGGATCACATATCCGAACAGCCGATTCCTGGCGTACACCTACGAGAACGGCCGGCGCACGAGTCTGGTCCACCCGGACGGATTCACGGTCAATTACCTGTATGACGCCGCCGGCCGGCTGGAATTCTTGCGCGACGGTAACGACAACTTGAT
>CAZNSL010000413.1:0-5655 GCA_964574975.1 uncultured Alcaligenaceae bacterium
CCTCGAAGACTCGGCTCGCGGCGTCACGAGAGGTAATCGAGCGCGATGTCCAGCGCGACGGCCGAGTGCGTCAGCGCGCCGACGCTGATGCGGTCCACGCCGGTCGCCGCGATGTCGCCGATCGTCGCCAGGTTAACTCCGCCGGACGCCTCCAGCTTTACCGTCGGCGCGACTTCGTCGCGCCGGGCGGCGCACCGCCGCAGCAACTCCGGCGGCATGTTGTCGAGCAACACGAACTCGGGCCGGGTCAGAAGCGCTGCCTCGAATTGCTCGGCCGTGTCCACCTCGACCTCCACCGGCAAGCCGGGGGCCTCGCGGCGCGACGCGGCAACGGCGCGCGCCACGGCGTCGGGGCCGCCGCCGAGAGAGGCGAGGTGGTTGTCCTTGATCAGGATGCCGTCGAAGAGCCCGACGCGGTGGTTGTGACCGCCGCCGCAGCGGACCGCGTACTTCTCCAATAGTCGCCAGCCCGGCGTCGTCTTTCGCGTGTCCAACACCTGCGACTTGCCACCGGTCGCGTCCACGTACCGCCGCGTCAGCGTGGCGACGCCGCTGAGACGTTGGAGGAAGTTGAGGGCGGTGCGCTCGGCCGTCAGCAGTGAGCGCATCGGCCCGTTCACTTCGGCGATGTGCGCCCCCGGTGGCACCGACGCGCCATCGGCGGCTAGCGGCGCAAACGTCAGTGAAGGGTCGACGGACGCGCACACCAGCGCGGCGACCGGCAGCCCGGCGATGACGCCGCCGGAGCGGGCAACGACGGCCGCCCGGCCGCGCGCATCGGCCGGGATGGTCGCGCGGCTGGTGACGTCGCCGACATCGGCGAGGTCTTCGGCCAGTGCCAGCGCCACCAGGGCGCTGGCGGCGGCGATTTCGGCGGGACTCAGGTTCACGGCACCCCAATCGGTTCGCACCGCTTCGCGGAAGCGTCTTCGTCGTCGTCGGGCGGCGGCGACGCGTGCTCGATGACGCGCATCGACTTCCACGCCCCGTGGCGGAAGCGCAGGTAGAATACGCCGGCCAGGGCCGCAATGTACAGGCTGGCGAACGACCACGCCCAGTACAACTTCGTCGCCCCCGGTGCGGCGAGTTGCGTTGCCCACCAGGTCGGCAGGACCATCAGCGGCCACGACAGGCCGAACGCGACCCACATGACGAAGCGCGTATCGCCGGCCCCGCGCAGGGCGAACGACGCGACGAGGTTGATGGCGTCGAACACCGAATAGATGGCGACGAACTTGAGCAAGGTTGCCGCCAGGGCCGCGACGGCCGGCCACTCCGGCTTGTCGTTGCCGAACGGCCACAGCAGTGCGTGGGGCATCGTCGCATACGCGGCCGCTGCCAGCCACATCCAGCCGAACCCCAGGACCAGCCCGGTGTTGGTGGTGCGCTCGGCCAGGTCCGGCTCGTCGGCTCCGAGGCGCTGGCCGACCAGGATTTCGACGGCCTGGGCGATCCCCATTGCCGGCAGGAACGCCAGCGTGTTCAGCGTGAAGGTGACGCTGGTCGCGGCCAGTTCGGCCGTGCCGAGCGTGCCGACGAGGAATGTGAATAGCGTGAACGCCAGCCCGTCGAGGGCGACCATCGCCCCGTTCGGCAGGCCGAAGCGCAAAAGCCGGCGAAACAGCTCCGGCTCGAAGCGCAGCACCTCGTCGGTGGCGTACTCGGCTCGGTAACGTGGCCGCAGCATCAGGCCGAGGGCCAGGGCTGCCGAAGTCCAACTGCCGACGACCATGGCGATGCCGGCCCCGGTGATGCCGAGGTCGGGAAAGCCCCACTTGCCGTGGATGAGCGTGTAACAGCACAGGGCGTTGACGGCGAAACCCACGCCGTTGATGACGAGCAGGACGCGACTCTCGCCGCGGCCGGTGAAGAACGACTGAGCCGCCGCCGTCAACAGCATCGGCAGCGCCGCGAACGCCAGACAGAACAGATAGTCGGACTCGACCTTTTGGAGGGCGGGTTCGTGTCCGCCCAGCGCGATCAGATGCGTTGAGAATGGTGCAACGACGGCCGCGAACGCCAGGCCGGCGACGACGCTGAAGTAGAGCGACTGCCCGATCGCCGGGCCGACGCGTCGGAAGCGGCGCGCGCCGACGTACTGGGCGACGAAGGTCGAGACGTAGTTGGCGGTGAACTGAAGCAAGGCGAACGGGGTCCAGAACATCAGGACGGCCGGCATGGCACCGCCGACCTCCTCGTCGGAGTGCCCGGAGAGCAGGACGCGGTCGATGATGATCTGGAGCGTGAAGAAACTGTTGCTGACGATCAGCGGCCAGGCGAGGCGGAGCAGTTCGGCGGCCCCGCCGGGCCGGGACCAGAACCAGCGCAAGTTCGGGATGGTCATACCGTTCCTTGGGGCCGCGGGGTGGGCCGTCGTAGGACACCGCACCGCGCGGCGGGGTTCGGGACCGGAATTTTAGCGAACCCGAAGCCGCCGACGAAGGTCAGTCTGGCGCGCGAGTTCGCGACGCCGGAGCCAGACGGCCAGGCGGCCGGCTGCAACCCGGTCTCAAGCGGGTTCGACTCCCGCCGGCGTTTCTCCAATCGTCCGGGCTGGCGTCGTGTCACCCCTCGTCGCCCGCCGTCATCCGCCGCAGGATCAGCCCCTGCACGATGAAGTTGACCCCCACCGCCCCGCTGCCGATCAGTGGGCCGTAGCGCGGGAAGCACATCGCCGCAATCGCGCAACAGTAGTGCATCGTGCCCAGCAGGTACAAAAGCCCCACCATCGACGCCAGCGCGAAGTACATCACGCCCTCGATGATGAGCCACAGCGGAATGACGATCAGCAGCACCTCCGGCCGGTCGGCCGGCGTCGCCCGCACGGCCGCGGCCGTCGCCAGTAACAGTCCGGTCATGCCGCCGAACCACGTGCCGTAGAACCGCCGCTGCTGCGCCGCCGGCACCGCCTTCAAGACTGCCCGGTGGCTCGCGTTCATCGTCCCGGCGATGACGGCGAAGCAACCCAGCGCCACTGTCAGCACAGCCCAGGGATACTCAGGCGTGTTGCCGTACTGCCAGAGTACCCAGAGTTGCGCCGCGAATGGCAGTGGGGCCAGGGCCAAAAACAGTCGGCTCCAGACGCGGAACCGGCCGCGCATGCCGACGTGGCGGATGTTGTGGGCCACGACGCCGAACAACGATGGCGGCCGAGCCGTCACCGGCTCGCCGTCAAGGAAGCGCTGCAAATCGTCGGCCAGCGCCGCGGCGCTGGCGTAGCGCAGGTTCGGGGCCTTTTCCAGACACTTCAGGCAGACCGTTTCGAGCGGCCGCGGCACGCTGGGCTGGAGCACCCGCGGCGGCACCGCGTTGTGGCCGCGAATCTGGTCGATCGTCTCGAACAGCGTCGCCCCCTTGAACGGCGGCCGGCCCGTTAGCAACTCGTACAGGATCGCGCCGAGGGCATATACGTCCGACGCGGGGCCGACGGCTCGGTTATCGCCGGCGGCTTGCTCCGGAGCCATGTAGCTCGGCGTACCGAGGACCGCGCCCGTCTGCGTCGGCCCGTCGCCGGCGTCGAGCCGCTTGGCCAGGCCGAAGTCGGCCACCTTCGGCGTGCCGTCGGAGCCGATCAACACATTGGCCGGCTTCAGGTCGCGGTGGACGACGCCCATGTCGTGGGCGTGCTGCACGGCCAGGGCCAGCGGCAGCACCATCCGGGCGGCTTCGTTGGCCGGCCAGGGGGTGCCGTCGAGTCGCTGCGCGAGGCTGCCACCCGAGACGTACTCGAGCGCCAGGTACGGTCGGCCGGTCTGTGCGCCAACCTCGTAAATCTGCACGATGTTCGGGTGTTGCAGCCGAGCCACCGACTCGGCCTCCGCTCGGAAGCGGTCGAGTTCGTGGCCGGTGGCCGAGCCGGCGATCATCTTGAGCGCGACGATTCGGCCGAGGGCGTGCTGTTTCGCCTTGTAGACGATGCCCATCCCGCCGGAGCCGAGGACGCCGTCGAAGTCGTAGCCGTCGACTTGCACGGGAGTCGGCGACGCGGCCGATCCGTCGGCGACGGTCGCACCGGTGTCGAGGGCCGCGACGTGCAGTCGTTCGCGGCGACGGATGCGCTCGCGCAGCACCTCGCGCAGTGCCGGGTCGTCGGGACACAGTTCCTCCGGCGTCGGCGCGCGGCCGCCGCGGCGCTGCTCATCCCATTCGACCAGCAAATCCAGGATGCGGTCGTCCATCGCTTCCGTCACCCCTCGAACACGTCGGCGAGCCGATCCGTGGCGGCAATCCACAGCCGGCTGACCTTGCGCGGGTGCAATCCCAGTACCTGTGCGACTTCGGCCTGCGGCAAGTCCAGGTAGTAGTGCAACTCGAAGACGGCCCGCTCCTCCGGCGGCAGGGCGGCGGCCCGCTTGTGGAACTCGCTCCACCCGGCCAGCCGGGCAGGATCGTACGTCTCCTGCACTGCCTCCGGGCCGTGCGATCGCTCGCGGCCGTCCATGCGCCGCTGCCGTTCGACCAAATCGAGCAGGACGTGCCGGACCTTGTGGGCGGCGAGGCGGAAAAAGTCGGCGACCGTGGGCGGCTCGGCCGTCGCCAGCGCCTGCCAAAGCCGCAGCCAGGTCTCGTGGACGACGCTGTCGAGATCGTGCCGGGCCTGCACGGCCGGGAACGACGAGCCGAGCATCTTGGCCGTCAGGCGGCGCAGGCGGTGACAGGCTCGGTCGAGCAGCTCGCGACGGGCGGCTTCGTCGCCGGTGCCGAGGCGGTCGATGAGCCGTTGGAGTTCCAGGCTGCCGTCGTCGGCCATGCGGGCATTTTAGCGACCAGCAAAATATTCCTGCGAATTCGTGTCCGAATCGCCCCACTCGGTCGCTTTCATGGGTGGAACGACGCCTGGAATTTCGTGAGGCCCGTCATGAAGCGATTCATCGTACTCCCGGTGGCGACAGTAGTTGCGGCGGTCGCTGTCGGCGTCGGCTGCGGCTGGCCCTTCCGTCACGAAGTCCCGGCTCTGCGTTTGCCGGGCACCGTTGAGGTCCAAGAGGTACGGCCGACCACCCGTATCGGCGGGCGGGTCAAGGATGTGCTGGTACGCGAGGGGCAGCTCGTCGAGGCCGGGCAGGTGCTGATTGTGCTGGAAGCGACCGAACTGGAGGCCCAACGCGATCAGGTGGCCCAGAAGCTGGCGGCTGCCCAGGCGGCGCGGAAGCGGGCGTACACCGGTCCGCGGCCGCAAGAGATCGCCGAGGCCCAGGGCGAGTTGGCCGCCGCCGAGGCGGAACTGGACCGGGCCACCCGCGAGTGGACGCGCGAACAGGGATTGCGGGCCGTGTCCACCGATGCCGCCCGAATTGCCGCTCGAACCGATCAACAGAAATGGGCCGGTAAGGTGCAGTCCGCCCGCGCCCGCACCGCCCTCCTGGTGGCCGGCACCCGCGACGAGGACAAGGCC
Source organism: uncultured Alcaligenaceae bacterium (assembly GCA_964574975.1). Classification (GTDB taxonomy): domain Bacteria; phylum Planctomycetota; class Planctomycetia; order Gemmatales; family Gemmataceae; genus JAXMAS01. The sequence continues at coordinate 5,396 of CAZNSL010000413.1, forward strand.
GAGGCCGACGCCCGCGTCGCCGAGTTGGAGGCCCGCCTGCGGGAGCTGGAAACGAACGTCCGCGAGGCCGTGGTCCGCGCCGCGGAGCCGGCCGTGGTCGAAGTGGTCGCGGTGCGCAAGGGCGACATCGTCGCGGCGAACCAGCCGGTCGTGCGCCTGCTGCGGGCCGAGGACCTGTGGGTCAAGGCGTACGTCTCCGAGATCGACCTGGGTCGGGTGCGGCTCAATCAGGACGTGCGGGTGACGGTGGATGCGTACAA
>CAZNSL010000414.1:0-5654 GCA_964574975.1 uncultured Alcaligenaceae bacterium
ATCACCGGCAGCACGGTCAGCGGCAACCGGGCGGACGGATCGACCGCTTCCGGCGGCGGCATCTTCTCGCAGAGTTCGTTGACGGTCCTCAACAGTACCGTCCACGGCAACCGCGGCGGCTCCGGCGGCGGCATCGCCTACGTCGCTGGCGGCACGGCCACCGCGACCATTACGCATAGCACCATTACCGACAATCGAGCATTCTTCGGCCTGGCGACGGGCGGTGGTATTCGGATCAACAGCGGTGGCGTCCTGAACCTCGGTCACACCATCGTCGCCGGCAACGCCTTCGAGGCGGGCGTCAACGGCACCGGCCCCGATATCGGCGGCGCGGTCACGTCGCTCGGGTACAACCTGATTCAAGAGACGGCCGGCGCGACCATCGCGGGCACGACCACGGGCAACGTCACGGGCGTGCCCGCCAACCTTGGCCCACTCCAGGACAACGGCGGGCCGACCTGGACGCGACTGCCCCTAGCCGGCAGCCCAATCCTCAACGCTGGCGACCCGGCGTTCGCGCCGCCACCGGCTGTCGATCAGCGCGGCCGGCCGCGCGTCGCCGACGGCCGCATCGACATCGGGGCCGCCGAGGCAATCCCGCCGCGCGTGACCAGTGTGGTCGTCAACGCCGGGCAGGCCAACGCGACGCAACGCTCGCGCGTCACCTCGATCGCCGTGACGTTCGACACGGTCGTGACGTTTTCCGGGGCCGTGATCGACGCGTTCCTGCTCGGCCGCATCGGTGGCGGCGAGGTCGCCGGGTTCACCGCGACGGCGAACGTCGTGAATGGCGTGTCGGTCGTGACGCTGTCCGATTTCGCGGGCAACGAGACGCAGTTTGGCTCGCTGAGCGACGGGCGTTTCGTCGTGGTCGTAGCCGCCAGCCAGGTGTCGGCGAACGGCCTCCAACTCGACGGGGACGGCAACCTGCTCAGCGGCGATTCGTATGCGTTGACCGGCACGGTCGCCAATGGCCTGTTCCGGCTCTACGGCGACGCGAACGGCGACGGGACCGTCAACGCGGCGGACTTCGGCCCGTTCCGCAGCGCCTTCGGTACGTCCGTCGGCAACCCGCTGTATCGGGATTTCCTGGACGTCAACGGCGACGGCGTCATCAACGCCTTCGACTTCGCCCAGTTCCGCACCCGCTTCGGCTCCAGCGTCCCGTGACGCCCGACGTTATCCGCCGCGAAAAATTCGCTCGCAATCGTTGACATGAGATCTCGCGGCGGTTAGCATCGGGACGGCTCCACTTTTGCCGCCGCCGCCAGGCGGAGGGCCGCACCCTCCGGCACTTTCCCGTGAAGCCCCTTTCGACGGCGGAGTCCTGCGTACGGACGCAGGCGTCGCACGCCTATGTCCGCCGCCCCACCTTCTCCGCGCGGCACACGCGGACACACATTCCTTCGAGGACACTTCGATGGCGACGGTACAACGCGACCCGACCTGGCGGCAATCGACCCCTCCGGCACGCACCCGCGACCGGCGAACGCGCCTGGCCCTCCTCAACCTGGAAACCCGCGCTCTGCCGAGCGTGGCGCTGGCGGACGACTCATTCATGGGGCCGCGGCTCGACCGGATGCCGTCGGTGCTGCACGCGATCGCTCCAAGCCCGGCAGCGTCTCAGCTGGACTACGACCCGGCAAGTCTCGGCGTACAACCCGTCGTCGCCCCGTTGCTCACGCCGCTGCCGCAGGGTGTTCCCGACGCGGGGCTAGGGTTCACGGGCGATTTCTATCCGGCCGAGCCGGCCTTCGATGCCGCCGGGAACGCCCTCGTCGGCACCAAGTCGCGCTACAACGACGACCTGCTTCGCCTTTATGGGGCGTGGCGTCAGTACGACGCGAACTGGGACGCCGTCCCGTTCCAGGCATCGGAACTGCTCCAGGTCGATGACCAGGGCAACGTCGAAATCAACGTCACCGCGCGCGATGTGGCCGCCCTGCGGCCGGCACTCGAGGCGACTGGGTTCCACACGCTCTACGCCCTCCCGGATCAGCACTTGCTCGAAGGCTACATCCCGATTGCGGCGCTGCCGCAACTGGACGCGCTCAACACCCAGGGACTGATGGGCGTGGACGCGACGTACCGGCCGCAGACCGCCGTCGGCCTCGTCACCAGCCAAGCCGATTGGGTCCACCAGGCCGACCGGCTGCGGTCGCAGACCTTCGCGAGTGGCGTGCGCGTCGGCGTCCTGAGCGACAGTTACGCCACCCGCGTCAACCCGATCACGACGGCGGCCCAGGATATCGCCAACGGCGACCTGCCGGCCGGCGGCGTGACGGTCCTTCAGGAAGGGCCGGCCGCCGCGACCGACGAGGGCCGCGGCATGCTCCAGCTCGTCCACGATGTCGCCCCCGGCTCGTCGCTGGCGTTCGCCACGGCGTTCGTCGGCGGCGAGGCGGGCTTCGCCGCCAACATCCGCCGGCTGGCCGACCCGGCCGACGGCAACTGCCGCGTGATCGTCGACGACGTGAATTACTTCGACGAGCCGCTCTACCAGGACGGGCTGGTCGCTCAGGCGGTATCGGATGTCGTCGGTAACCGCCGCACGACCTACTGTTCGTCGGCCGGCAACAACGCTAGCCAAAGCTACGAGTCGCCGCGTTGGCTGACCAACAGCGACACCATCGCCGGCCGCACCGGCAACTACTACGACTTCGACACCAGCGGCAACATCGACTCGACCCTGGGGGTGACGATTGCTACCGGCCAGGAGGTGAAGCTAGAACTCCAATGGGACCAGCCGTTCTTCACCACGTCCGGCGTGACCAGCGACATCGACCTGTACCTGGTCCGCACCGATACCGGGGCCACCGTGGCCACGTCGGAAGACGTCAACCCCAGCAACCAGAAGCCGAAGGAGTTCATCGACTACACCAACTCGACCGGCCAGACCGGGTTTGCCATCGCCGTGCGGCTCTACAGCGGCACGGCGGCCAATCGGATCAAGATCGTCAACTACGGCAACGGGTCGTTCATCTCGTTCAACGAATACACCGCCGACAGCGGCAAGCCGACGATCACGCCGCACGCCGGCACCAACTTCGCGCTCGGCGTCGGGGCCGTGCCGTACTTCGACCACGCGAACCCGGAGTCGTTCACGTCCCGTGGCCCGCTGACAACGTACTTCGACGCGGCCGGCAACCGGCTGACGACGCCCGTGGTCTCCAGTAATCCGCTGATCGCCGCCGTGGACGGCACCAACACCAGCTTCTTCGGCGGCGACGCCGACAACGATACTTTCCCGAACTTCTTCGGCACCTCGGCCGCCGCTCCGCACGCGGCCGCCGTCGCCGCCCTGTTGCTCTCGTACGAATCGACCTTCGATGCCTACACGGTCTACCCGCGCCTGGAATACACAGCCGATGCGAACGTCGGCACGCCGGGCAACGACCCGTTCACCGGCTTCGGCCTGATCGATGCCTACCGCGGCATCGTCGGGTTCGCGCGGCAGGCCAACCAGGTCAACGTCGCCGAGGGCTTCGAGTCGGGCTACCTGGGGCAGACCTGGGACACCTACACCAACGGCGCGGGCCGGGTGCAGGTCCGCAACAACGCCGGGCCAGCGTCGGGGTCGTTCCACCTGACACTCGACACCGAGTACGGACAGAATCCTCTCACGTCCAACACGAATATCTTCTCGCTCGACGAGGCCGTACTGCACGTGCCGGCCGCCGGTGCGAACAACCTCGTGCTGTCGTTCAAGTCGCGCGAATGGAACGACGACGACGACGCGATGCCGGCGAGTTTTACGGGGCACGGCAACTACGACGGCGTCGCGTTCTCGGTCGACGGCTTCAACTGGTATCGCCTGGTCAGCCTGACCGGCACCGCTTCGACGAACAGCTACCAGACTTTCTTCTACGACCTGAACGCCGCGGCCGCGGCCGCGGGCATTGCTCTGTCGGCCGACACGCAGATCAAGTTCCAGCGCTACGGCAACGACCAGATCAACCCGGGCAGCAACAGCTACGACGGCATCGGCTTCGATGACGTTACCGTCTCGCGCTTCGGCGACCTGACCGGCGGCGTGCAGATCAACGACCTCAATGGCAACGGTTCCATCGACGCCGGCGAGCCGGTTCTGCCTGGGTGGCGACCCTACTTCGATATCGACAACAACGGGCGGTTCGATCGCGGCAATGCGGCGACGTTCACCAACACCACGCCGGGCGCGATCCTCGATAATTCGACCCTCAACTCGACCGTCGCCGTCGTCGGCCTAGCGGGGGAGATCACGGACATCGACGTCACGCTCGACATCACACACACCTACACGGGCGACCTGACGATCTTTTTGATCTCCCCCGGAGGCACTTCGGTGCAACTCTTCAATCGCAACGGGGGTTTGGGCAACGACCTGTCGGCCACCTTCGACGACGCGGCGGCCACGCCCATCGCCAACGGCTTCGGGACGTACGGCTCGTTCCGCTACCGGCCGACGGCCGCGCTGGCCGGGTTCAACTCCCTATCCGGACCGTTGGTCAACGGCAACTGGACGCTGCGGGTCATCGACAACGCCAACGGCGACATCGGCACCCTGAACTCGTGGTCGATGACCGTCGCCACCGCGCCGACGTTCGAGTCGACCACCCTGGTCGCGATCCCCGAGTACGTGTCCACTGGCACCGCCTACACGTTCAGCGGGCCGAGTACCACCACGTCGAGCCTGGCCGTAAGCGGCTTGAGTGGACCAATCGACCACATGCGAGTGGTGCTGACCATCGCTCACACCTTCGACGGCGATCTGACCGTGTTCCTGAACAGCCCGACGGGCGTGCGGGTGCAACTGCTCAACCGCAACGGTGGCGGCGGCGACAACTTCGCAAACACGGTCTTCGACGACTTCGCGACGACACCCATCGCGTCGGGCACCGCACCGTTCGCGGGCAACTTCAAGCCGACGCAGCCGCTCGGCTACTTCGGCGGCCTGTCCGGGTTCCAGGTGAACGGAACGTGGACGCTGGAGATCCACGACAACGCGGGCGGCGACGTCGGCACACTGGCGAGTTGGGCGATGATCATCGAGACCGGCGAGCCGTACGCGCTGACCGACGGCAACGGCGGCTACGCGTTCTACAACTTCGCCGGCAACTACAACCTGACCGAGGAACACCAGCCCGGCTGGCAGCCGACGCAACCGACCCTCGGAAGCGTCTATTTCGCCAACTTCCCCAACGGTACCAGCTACGGCGGCGCGCCGTACCTGGTGACGACCGACGCTTCCGTTCCGTCCGTCGCGCTGGCCCCTGTCGGGGCGACGACGACGAATGCCAGCACGGTCCAGTACACCGCGACCTACAGCGAGCCGGTCTTCACGCTGTCGGGTCTGAACACTCCGGCTGGTCCGACGGTGGCGAACTTCGCCCTGGAAACGTCATCGACCATCACCGGGGCGTTCGTCGCCAGCGTCGTCCCGGCGGGCGGCAATGCCTACACGGTCACGGTCAACACCGGCACCGGCGATGGTGCCATTACATTGATCGCCAACTCGGCGAACCTGGTGGATGCGGGATACAACGCCGTGACGGCCCCCATTGGCGGGCCGTCCTTCATCATCGACAAGACGCCGCCGGACGCGCCGACGGTGCAAGTCAACGACGGGGCGGTCCAGCGGTCGGCCGTGCGGAGCCTCACGGTCACGTTTGGCG
>CAZNSL010000415.1:0-5653 GCA_964574975.1 uncultured Alcaligenaceae bacterium
CTGCACATCATTCTGCGGTTCGAGTTGGAACAAGCGCTCCTCACTGGCGATCTCGCCGCGGCCGATGTCCCTGGGGCGTGGAACGATCGCTTTACCGCGATGTTTGGCTTGACGCCGCCCGACGATGCGCTTGGCTGCCTGCAGGACGTTCACTGGAGTTTCGGCGGCATTGGCTACTTCCCGACGTACACGCTCGGCAACTTGTACGCGGCCCAGTTCATGGCGAAGGCCAAGTCCGACCTACCAGGCCTCGACGAAGACTTCCGCCGCGGCGACTTTATCCGGCTCAAGGGCTGGCTGACCGACAACATTCACTGCCACGGCCAGCACTACCGGGCGACGGAGTTGTGCGAGCGGGTGACTGGCTCGACGCTCGATCATCGGCCGTTTTTGGACTACCTCCGCGACAAATACACCCCCTTCTACGATCTGTGAGGACCGCAACGTTGAACGGCGACGTGCGGCGCGGCGTCGGCTACGCCTTCGCCGCTTACGGCTGGTGGGGCCTGATGCCGCTCTACTTCCGCGCCGTCCAGCGCGTGCCTGCCGGCGAGATCCTCATCCATCGAATCGTCGGCTGTACCGTTCTCTTGACGGCAGTCATGGCTGCCGCGGGTCGCAGCCGCGATCTGGTCGTCGCGTTCCGGTCGCCCGTGGTGCTGCGGACGTTCGCGTTTACGTCCGTACTGTTGAGCGTCAATTGGCTAATCTACATCTACGGCATCGCGTCGGGGCAGACCGTCGAGACCAGCCTCGGCTACTTCATCAATCCGCTGTTCAGCGTGATCCTGGGCATGATCTACTTCGGCGAGCGACTGCGTCCGGGGCAGGTGGTTGCCATTGCGCTGGCCACGGCCGGGGTCATCGTGCCTGTCGTCGTCGGTGGCCGATTCCCGTGGATCGCCCTGGCGCTCGCATCGAGTTTCGGCATTTACGGAATGATTCGCAAGTCGGCCCCCGCGGACGCGCTTCTGGGGTTAACGATCGAGACAGCGATCCTGGTGCCGGCGGCGATCGGTTATCAGGTGTACCTCGTCTGGGCGGGCCAGTCCGTGGTCGGCGAACTCGATGGCGTGATACTCGCGTTATTGTTACTGAGCGGCCTCGTCACCGCGGTACCACTGTTCTGTTTCGGCCATGCGGCCAGGCTGTTGCCCCTGTCGATGCTCGGCTTCATCCAATACCTCGCTCCGACGCTGCAATTCCTGACCGCCGTGACGCTGTTCGGTGAAGCCGTCTCGCCCATGAGATGGGCGAGTTTCGGGTTGATCTGGTCGGCGCTTGCCATTTACACGGCGGAGTCGCTGGTCGTGGCGACTCGCAAAGTGGAGCCGGCCGTGGCCGCACCATTGGATTGAGCGTCGCTCAGAACAGCCGCAGTTCCGTCACGGCGATCTTGCCGTGGAAACACACGTCCACATCGCAGCCCGGCTCGCGCCGCCGTTCGAAGTAATTGCCGTCGTAGTGCAGGCCCAGATCATCGACTCGGAAGCGCACCGGCAGAGGGTGCGGGTCGAGGCGGCAATACACCACCTCCGGGTCCGGCGCGCCGGGGTCGAGGTGCGGCACGTTCACGTTCCAAAACGCGCCGGGTCGCATGGTGCGAGTGGTGAGGAGGCGTAAGATTGGGGCGAGCCATGTGGCCGCCCGCGGCCAGTCGTACTCCACACCACGACGGCGGAAATGCGATACGGCCGCGCCGGGTTTCCCGAACAGGGCCGCCTCGCGCACTGCGGCGACCGTGCCCGAAAGGTACACGTCGGCCCCGAGGTTACCGCCAGCGTTGATGCCCGACAGAACGAAATCGACATCGTTACCCATATGGGCCAGTGCGACGCGGACGCAATCGGCGGGTGTGCCGGTGACAGCGTATCGTCGGTCGCCGCGCGGCTCGACAGTCAAGGGCGTCGTCGTGGTGACTCGGTGGCTGCACATCGAGTGGGGATCGGCCGGCGCGACGACCACCGCATCGCCGATGACGGCGGCAATCTCGAAGAGGGCATCGAGACCCGGCGCGTCGATGCCGTCGTCGTTGGTGACCAGGAGTTTCATCGGGCAGAACGTCCCACTACCTGATCGAGAACTCCTGGCGTTTGCGTCGGGTAGGAATCGAGTATCGCGGCCGCCGCATCGAGGCCGCCGGGCTGTACTTGCAGCCCTTCGCAACAGTGGATCTCGCCAGCCCCGCCGCATTCGGGGCAAGGCAGCGGTACGCCGCCGACGGCGACCATGTGCCTGCCGTGGCAAACGGGACACAACATCGGACACCTCCCAGGAACGCTCCTGTTGTCATTGTAATGCGGCGACTACCGGCGTCCGCGACGGGACGGTAATTGCTTCCGGCGGCCCGCCGGCCCTACACTGAATGGGTGGGGCGGCCCGATGGAGTCGTCCCCGTTGCACCCACCCTGGAGAGCGCTACCGAATGGCATCCCCGGCCCGCCCATCAACGCTGAAGGACCTCCGCGCGTGCGGCTGGGTCTCGAAACCCGTCAAGCACGAACTCCGCGACAACTTCCTGAGGACACTCCAATCCGGCGAGGAGTTGTTCCCTGGCATCGTCGGCTACGAACACACCGTCATCCCGGAGATCAATATCGCCTTGATCGCCGGGCACGACATGCTCTTTCTCGGTGAAAAGGGTCAGGCCAAGAGTCGGCTCATGCGCTCGCTGGTGCGCTTCCTCGATCCCGAAATCCCGTACCTCGACATCCCCGGCTGTCCGGTCCACGAAGACCCGGACAAGCCGATCACGGCCGCCGGTCGGCGTTTTCTCGCCGAATCGCCACCCGAAAAGGTACCGATCGCATGGTGGCCTCGGAAGGAGCGCTACGCCGAGCGTTTGGCCCCTGGCACGAAGTTTGCCGACGTGATCGGAGAGATCGACCCGGCGAAGCTAGCCGCCGGTACCAGTATGGCGTCGGAGGAGGCCCTGCACTTCGGGTTGATCCCACGGATGCACCGCGGGCTATTCGCCATGAACGAGGTGCCGGAACTCGACGAGTTGGTGCAGGTCGGCCTGTTCAACATCCTCGAAGAGCGCGACGTGCAAATCCGCGGCTACCCAGTCCAGTTCGACATCGACGTGATGGTCATGTTCTCCGCCAACCCGACGACGTACAACCGTTCGGGCAAGGTGATTCCGCAGCTCAAGGACCGGATCGGGGCACTGATCGTCACCCACTACCCGGTGGATCGTGCGGCCGGCATCGAGATCATGGAGCAAGAGACCGGGCTAGACCTCGGCGGCGAGTACCCGGTCGCGGTGCCCCTGTTCATGAAGGAGATCGTCGAGCAAATCAGCCGGTCGGCGCGTAAGTCGAAGTACGTGGACCAGGCGTCCGGCGTGTCGGCGCGTTTCTCGATCGCCAACTACAAGACGATGATCGCCAGCGCACGCCACCGGGCCGTCCGGCTCGGCGAGAAGCCGGCCGTACCGCGCATCAGCGACCTGGCACACATCGTATCGAGTTCGCTGGGTAAGCTCGAACTCGACGCTATGGGCGCGCACCAGATGAACGAGAAGCAGGTACTCGAGGCGGTACTGGCCGATTCCGTGAAGACCGTGTTCGAGGAGTACGTCGACGAAAACGGCCTGGAGGAGATCGCCAACGTCTTCGGCAAGGGCGTCAAGATCGAGGTCGGCGACATGCTACCGAGCGCGCATTACGCGGAGCGACTCAAGCGCGTGCCACGGGCGTGGGAGAAGGCGTTCGAGGTCAACAACTCGTCGAACGAGGCGATGCGGGCATCGTGCGTGGAGTTCGTCCTGAACGGCCTGTACGCGACCGACCGCATCTCGCGGGCGCAGAAGCACGGGCGGATTTCGTTCGAGGTTTGACGATGGTCGAAGCCTACGAAGTGCTGCTAAAAACTCACCCGATTGAGGCGCTACGGGAGGCGAGCATGCACTTCGAAAAAGAAGGCCCCGTGTTCCGCACGCTGCGTAAGTTGACGCGGCGGCTCGACGACGCGAACATTCCCTACGCCGTCGCCGGCGGGATGGCGTTGTACCTGCACGGTTACCAGCGGTTCACCGACGACGTCGATGTCCTGGTGACACGCGAAGCATTGGCTGAAATTCACCGCCGACTCGAAGGGCTGGGGTACGTTGCGCCGTTTGTCGGGAGCAAGAACCTGCGAGACGCCGAGACGGGCGTTCGCGTCGAGTTTCTGGTCGCCGGCGGGTATCCTGGCGACGGCAAACCGAAGCCCGTGTCGTTTCCAGACCCTGTAGGCGTGAGCGAGTCCGTTGATGGCGTGCGCTGCCTACGGCTGGCTACACTCGTCGAATTGAAGTTGGCGTCGGGCACGGTCCCCGGCCGCCGCAAAGACCTCGCCGACGTGCAGGAGTTGATACGCCACTTAGCCCTGACGGCCGAATTTGCGAACGAACTCGACCTCAGCGTACGCGGTACCTTTCTCGAATTGAAGTCGGAACTCGCCGCCGAACCACCCCAGCCCGAGTAACGCATGAGCGCAGACCGCAACACCCTCGGCGGCGTCATCCACGTCTACCAGAAGTACGACCCGGCCGAGTTCCCCAGCCCGACCGCGGAGCCGCCCGACCTCGTTTCGCCGGCTATGGAGTACATGCTCCACTTCGGCAGCGCCCGCGAACTGACCGAGGAGGAACTGGCCCGTGCCGTGCGCCTCGACGCACGACAGATCGCCAACCTGGGACCGAGCATCGACGCACTCATCGAAATGCTGCTCGAGCGCAAGCGGAAGATCCTCGAAACCTACGAGACCGACCGAGTCCAGAAGGGCGCGGCCGAGGCGTTCCAGAATCGGGCGAAGGCGACGAAGCCGCCACCACGACTGGCGAAACGATTCGAGCGTGCCGTCAAGGAGGAACAGCTCTACGAGTTCGAAAACCTCTGGTACGCCAGTGGCGACGAGCGCGGCCAGTTCGCCCGCGACCTGTTGCAATTATCCGAGCGACTCGGCGAAAAATACCAGGTGGATGAGCTGGCCTCGAAGTACGAGTTCACCGGCCGCGAGTCGTTGTCCGTGCCGCAAGCTATCGCCATAAAGCGCGAGTTGGAGAAGATCGGCGAGTTCCTGAAGCAACTCCGCGAAGCGGCCAAGACGGCACAGATCGGCCTGATCGACATGGAGATGCTGTCCGAGTTCGCCGAGCCGGGCGACGTGGAACAGCTCTCGGCTCTTCAACAGCAAGTCCAGGACTACCTGCGCGAGCAGGCGGAACGGCAGGGCCTGGAACAAGGCAAGCGCGGCGGGTTCCGCATGACGCCGAAAGCCTTGCGGCTCTTCCAGGGCAGACTGCTCTCGACCATCTTCGAACAAATGCAGGCGTCGCGCAGCGGTCGGCACTCCGGCCCGGTCGTCGGCGAGGGAGCGACCGAACTCCAGCAGACCAAGCCCTACGAGTTCGGCGATTCGGTCGCTAACATGGATATCCCATCGTCGCTGGTCAACGCGATGTTGCGCACGTCCGGGGCGACGCCGTTGCGAATGAAGCCCGAGGACATCGTCATTCATCGGACGCGCAACAACCCGAAATGCGCGACCTGCGTACTCCTCGACATGAGCGGGTCGATGCGCTACGACGCTCAGTACGTCAACGTCAAGCGCATGGGACTGGCCCTCGAGGGTTTGATCCGCAGCGAGTACCCCGGCGACTTCCTAC
>CAZNSL010000416.1:0-5651 GCA_964574975.1 uncultured Alcaligenaceae bacterium
CGACCACTCGCTCGGGCATGCTCTCCAGTCCGATGCGCGACCGCTTCCGCATGCACGAACACCTGGAGTTTTACACGGTCGAGGAGTTGGCCACGATCGTCCGCGTCAACGCCCACAAGCTACACACGCCGATCACCGAGGATGCCGCATTGGAACTGGCCCGCCGCAGTCGCGGCACGCCGCGCGTCGCCAACGGCCGGCTGCACTGGGTCCGCAGCTACGCCACCAGTGAAGCGGACGGTAGCGTCACCCTCGACGTGGCCAAGGCCGCTCTCACGATGGCGGAAGTCGATGCGGTCGGTCTGGACAAACAGGACCGCCGCTACCTGGAGACGCTCGTCGGCGTGTTCGCCGGCGGGCCGACCGGCGTCGAGGCCATCGGCGCGACGATGAACGTGCCGGCCGACACGCTTTCCGACGAGGTCGAGCCGTTCCTGCTGCGCGAGCAATACATCGTACGGACGCCGCGCGGCCGGCAGGCGACACTGAAAGCGTGGCAGTTGCTCGGTCGCGACATGCCGAAGAAGAAGGACGACGACGCGGACCAGCCGACTCTCTTCTAGCGTTTCGCAGTTCGATTGAAGCACCGTCAAACGAGAGCGATCACAGCGATTCCGGGCCGAAGCGGTCACCGGGCGCGATCCGGTGTCCGCGCAGGTAATCCGCTGCCGGCATTCGGCCTTTGCCGGCTGGCTGCAACTCGATGATCTCCACGACGCCCTCACCCGTCCCCACGACGATCCGCCCCGGCCAGCCGGAAGCGCAAGCGCCCGGTTCCGTCGAACCGGGCACTTGCGCTTCCGGCCGGTGAGCCTTGGTCACCACGACGCGCATCGGTGGCTTGCCCGACTGGTGCAGATAGGTGTACGCCGTCGGCCACGGCTGCATCGCCCGCACGTGCCGGCAGATGTGGCGTGCCGGCTGCGACCAGTCGATCAGGCCGTTCTCTTTAGTCAGCTTCGGGGCCTTGGTCACGAGCGCCGAATCCTGCTTCGTACCGGCCACCGGGCCACCGACCATGCGGTGAACGACATCGAGGGCCAATCGTGCCCCCAACGGCGCGAGGCGAGCTTCGAGTTCACCGGCCGTTTCTTCCTGGCCGATGGTGAGCAACTCCTGCGCGAGCATGTCACCGGCATCGAGTCCGGTCGTCATCCGGATGATCGTCACGCCAGTTTCGGTCTCGCCGCCGAGGATGGCGTAGGCGACCGGGGCCGCCCCACGATATTTGGGCAGCAGCGACCCGTGGACGTTGATCCCGCCCCACGCCGCCGCCTCCAGCACCTCGCGATTGAGGATTTGGCCGTACGCCGCGACGACGAGCAAATCCGGCGTCCACGACCGCAGGGCCGCCACGCCTTCGAGAGAGTTGATGCTGTACGGTTGGACGACAGGCAATCCTCTCTCAACGGCAATGTCTTTGAGGCTCGTGCCGGTCTGACGCGTGGAACCCCGCTTTGCGCCAGAATCGCGGTCGGGTTGCGTGACTAAACCCACAACGATTACGCCGGCATCCGACAGTAACGCCTCGAAGGTCGGGCGGGCGAACGTGCCCGTACCCATCATCGCGACACGGGGGGTCATGCGCGGACTCCTTCTTGACTGGCGACCGCGCCATTATCGCGAAATCGTTTCGGTTCGCGGCCCTTCGCAGAAGCGGACTAGCGCGAACGCGTTTCTGCGAAACGTCGCTAACGACAGCGATTTCGAGTGTTGATCGCTCGATCAGCGCGACGACCCGCGGGTACGCTCGATGCCCGGCGGATCGACCGCCTGGCGAGCCAAGTCGTACGACCGAACGCCGTCGAGGTTGGGCCGCGCGAAGATGGCCCGGTTGTTGGCGATAACCGTGGACGCCCCGTTGAGCTTCAGGCCGCTTGCCGGGATGATCAACTTCATCGACATCTGGTACGCCGGCCACTCGAGCTTGACGCGGTGCGGCAACACGGCCGGCTGGCCGCCGTCCGCCGATTGGAAGCGGTGCACCGATTCGATGGTTGCGACACACTGCGGCTTGCCGTTGGCGTCGAGCAATTTCATGGCGACGACGTGAGGCGTCGATCCGGTCGCATACGGGTTCTTGAACACGGTCACCTTCTGCACCGGCTGGCCCTGCGGCGACGTGGCCTGTTCGATTAACTCGAAGGCGTCCCCTTGCCTTTCCACGCGGAAGTTCGCCAAGTTGCTCTGATCGCGCCGAGCCAAGCCGAGCGCTTCCATGACCCACTCCGGCTGAACCGGGAACGGCAGCCGCACGCCCCGGGCGAGGTCGGCATGGGTGCAGTGGTAGAGGTACGGCGGCTTGTCGCCGTGGACCCAGAACCAGAACTCCTGGTCGTTCGAGCCAACGTCGGCCACCTTGCCGATGATGCCGGACTTGGCACGTAGACGGAAATTCTTCGGCTGTTGGATGTACAGCGCGCCGCTGACGCCGAACGTCTGGCTACCGGCTTTGATGTCGATATCCAGGTCGTCGGCCTCGACCGCCGGGAGCTTCGCCGCGTTGCGGTCGAGGTATCGGACGAGATCGGCTGCCGTCGGCGTTTCCTTAAACTGCACCTGGGGAGCCGGCGGCGCGACCGTTTCCTTCTTGCCGAGCGCCATGCAGCCGGTCGTCAACAGGCTGGCCAAGGGCAACAGGCCGGCGATCAGGCGACCCCAGCGCGCGGTCGCGATTCGTTCGCTCGGCAGTCGGCAACCGACCATTGGCATTGCGTCCTCACGCCCAGCCGAGAACCTGGAACACCTCGTCTTGAACGGCCGACATCTGTTCATCGCTCAGCCCGGGGTCGGCCACAGTCACGCGGTCGCCGGTGCGGGTGTCGCGGAGCGTCAGTATCTCGCTGGCCGCGTCCTCGAACTTGAACCGCTTGCGCCGCATCAGCAGCAGCGCCACGACGTAGCGGAAGTGAACTTTGGCCGGCTCCACCGCTCCGTCGAGTCGCTGAAAGCACTCGACGAGCATCTCGTCGTCCACGGGCGGCCGACGGACCCCGTCATTGGCCGACGGCACTCGGCCCGTCCAGTGGCCGTAGATGTCGGGCGGCGGGCCGGGCCACGCGTCCGCAGCATAATCCTCGCGGACGAACTTCCCCTCGCGGTCGCGCAAGACACTGTGGTAGCGCTCGCCGGGCCGCAGGTCGCGGCCTGTCGCTACGCAGCGCCGCGTTGGAGCTTGCACCTGGTAGTCCGTCATGGCCAGCCGACTCCTCGAGTCCCCTGTATCGTATCGGCTGACTTTCGACAACTGCAAGCGTCCAGCCGCCTTTCCCGGATCGGCGTGCATGCGTGGGGGCCGGCCGTAGCGGTTGGGGGTCGTGGAGCGGCCAGGCGGCCTACGGCAAGCGTGCCGGAGCGGGTACATCGCCCCGCTTCCCAGCTTCGACCCGCGTTTGGACCCAGAGGACGGCCGGCCGGTACGGGGTTGCCGGTTGACTTTCGATGTGGTCGGCCAGTCGGAGTAATAGGCCATCGAAGGCCGCCGGCCCGACTTTGCCGGCCTTCGCTCGTAGTTCCACGAGCCGCTGCTGGGTCTGCGCTGCCTGCGCGATTTCGCGGCGTCGGCCGGTCGAAAGTGCATCGGGAACAACGACCTCGCTGGCCAATTCGTACGCCACCACCAGCCTGTGTGAGGATGTCTGCTCGCCGCCGGTGAAACGCTCGAACGTGCGTTCCATTTTCCGAACGATGCCGTTCTGCACGGCGACCCAAGCCGTTTCGTGACGCGTTCCGCCGGCAACCGTAACGGTACGGACGAGCTTCACGCAGCGAACGCCACGGATCGCTTCGACCGGGTGCGGGCCAGCAGCGAGTGGTACGAAACCGGCTGGTTCGAGTGTCGGTGGCGCATCCACGGGCGGGCGGGAAGCCGAACCGTTGGGAGTCGTCAGTTTGCCCGCGCTCGAAACACTCGCCATTTCCAATCGGACCGACCCCAATTTGTCGGACCCGTTCGGTCGAAGTATCGTCTGGAACGCGACTTCGACCGTACCGCCTCTCGCTTCGAGTATGAAGCAATTCGTCTCGAAGTCGTATGCGCGACGGGTCACGGACCCCGCAGTTGAGACCTCATCGCGCACCGTCCCGCGGAAGACGAATTCCTGCCCGCGGACGACCTTGACGGCAAACGGCCCTGGGTCGGTCTCACCGGTCTGTAAGGGTGCAAGGACGACGACGAGGAGCGCGAAGCTGGACGGCATGGAGACCTCGCTTCCGGCCGGGCGGACGCAAAGGACGGCAGAATAACGCCCTGCGCGGAAACCGCAAGGCGATTCGCATCACGACGCAACTCGTCCCAGTTCGAGAAACGAATTCTGTCCACGGCCGTTGCTTTCCGTCGGCGTCTCGGTTCAATTGGGCGGTAGGAGAACGTATGGGATCCGCCGACGGAAAGTTGGAACGGTCGCTTGGCCCCTGGATGGCGGCAGCCGTCGTCGTCGGTTGCACCATCGGGTCTGGCGTATTCAAGAAGCCGGCGGCCGTCGCCGAGTTGGTGCCGAACTTCCAGGTCGCCATTAGCGCCTGGGTGCTGATGGGCGTCCTGGTGATTTGCGGCGGCCTGGTCATGGCCGAAGTGACAACACTGTTGCCGCGGGCCGGCGGTAACTACGTATTCCTGCGCGAAGGCTACGGCCGACTCTGGGGCTTTCTGTGGGGCTGGGTCGAGTTCTTCATCATCCGCTCCGCGTCGATCGCCGCACTGGCGACGGTCTTCACCGAATCGCTGCATCAGATGCTCCGCCATCCCGCCCTCGGCTGGTCGTCGGATGGGGCACCGGTCCTGACACCCTGGGCCGAGAAGTCGATCACGATTGCAACCATCCTGGTGCTGGCCGCCGTGAACGCCCGCGGCGTCCGATGGGGCGGCGGTCTGGGGTTGGCCGTGACGACGGCGAAGGTCGCATCGCTCTTGGCGATCATCGTGCTGCCGCTCGTTTTTCTCGGACGCGACTCCGCGCGGGTTCATCCGGAGTACCTTGCGGCCGCGGGCGACAAGCCGTTCGAATTGAGTAAGTACGGTGGTGCCTTGATTGCCGTACTCTGGGCGTACCACGGTTGGATGAACCTCGGCCCCGTGGCGGAGGAAATCCGCGAGCCACAGCGCTACATTCCTCGCGCTCTGCTCGGCGGCATTGGTCTGCTGATGGTCCTGTACCTTGGGGCCAACTTCGCTTATGCCCTGGTGCTGCCGCACTGGGAAATCGCCGCGACCAAAGGGACTCCCGTGGCGGCCGTCTATTGCGAACGGCTACTCGGCCCCTGGGGCGGAGCCTTGATCGCCGGCGCAATCGCACTCTCGGTCTTCGGCGCACTTAACGGCAATCTACTCGTCGGCCCGCGATTGCTATATGCGATGGCCGAGGACGGCTTGGCTCCAGCCCGACTCGCCGCCGTTCACCCGACCTACCGCACGCCGGCCGCGGCGACGGTGGTGCTAGCGGTGTGGTCGGCAGCCTTGGTCGCCATTGTCGCGTTGCTGACGGAACTTCGCGTCCTCGAGGCCGGCCGCGACCACTTCGACGTGCTGACCGATTTCGCGATGTTCGGCGCTGTCGTATTCGAGACGATGACCGTGGCCAGCATTTTCCGGTTCCGACGGATGTGGCCCGATGCCCAGCGCGCGTACCGGTGCGTCGGTTATCCGATCGTTC
>CAZNSL010000417.1:0-5642 GCA_964574975.1 uncultured Alcaligenaceae bacterium
CTGCCGACCGGCGGCGGCAAGTCGCTGTGCTACCAGGCTCCCGCCGCCGCCCGCGCCGACGGCGTCACCGTCGTCGTCTCGCCGCTGATCGCGCTGATGAAGGACCAGGTCGATTCGCTGCGCGCCGCCGGGGTGCCGGCCGTCGCCATTGACTCGACGCTCACCGGCGACGATCGCCGCGAGGCCCGCGATGGGCTGCGTGCCGGTCGCATTCGCCTCGCGTTCTGCGCGCCGGAACGGCTGGTCATGCCGCAGTTCCGCGACTTCCTGTGCGAACTCGGCGTCCGCACGTTCGTCGTCGATGAGGCCCACTGCATCAGCCACTGGGGCCACGACTTTCGCCCGGAGTACCGGCAGCTCGGCGAGCTGCGCGGCGCGTTCCCGGAGGCGTGCATCCACGCCTTCACCGCCACGGCGACGGAGCGGGTGCGACAGGACATCATCGAGCAGTTGCACCTGCGCGAGCCGGCCGTCCACGTCGGCGACTTCGACCGGCCGAACCTCGTCTACCGCGTGGTGCCGCGCGGCAAGGACGTGCTGGCGCAAGTCCTCGACGTGCTGAGCCGGCACAAGGGCGAGGCGGGCATCGTCTACTGCATCAGCCGCAAGGAGGTGGACGAGCTGACGGCGCGACTGCAAGGGGCCGGTTACGCGGCGCGCAGCTACCGGGCGGCCCACCCGCACGAGCCGCCCAGCGTCAACGCTCAGATGCGCCGCGAAACGCACGACGCCTTCCGCGCCGGCACCTGCGATCTGGTCGTCGCTACGGTCGCGTTCGGCATGGGCGTCGACCGCAGCGACCTGCGCTTCGTCTGCCACGTCGGCATGCCCAAGTCGCTGGAACACTACCAGCAGGAGGCAGGGCGGGCCGGCCGCGACGGGCTGCCGGCCGAGTGTGCGCTGCTCTTCAAGCCCGGCGACGTGACGACCTGGAAGCGCATCATCGCCAACGCCGCCGGCGACGGGGCCGACCCGGAGGCGCGGGCGTCGGCCCTGCACCAACTCGACCGCATGGCCGCGTACAGCCAGTCGGCCGTGTGCCGACATCGACAGCTCGTCGAACACTTCGGGCAGTCGCTGGCGGTCGAGAACTGCGGCGCGTGCGACGTGTGCCTGAGCGAGGCCGAGTTCGAGCCGGACGCAACGCGGGTCGCGCAGATGGTCCTGTCGTGCGTGGCTCGGCTCAAGGAGCAGTTCGGCGTCGGCCACGTCGTCTCGGTATTGCGCGGCGAGTCGAACGAGCGGCTGCTGAAGTACGGCCACGACGGTCTGACGACCTACGGCCTGTTGCACGACAAGAAGGCGACACATGTACGCGATTGGGTGTACCAGCTCGTCCACCAGAAGCTGCTGGATCAAACGGACGCCGAGTACCCGGTGCTGAAGCTCAACGAGGCGTCGTGGGCGGTGATGAAGGGGCAGCGCGAGGTGAAGCTGATCCGGCCGGCGGCGAAGAAGGAGCGCGAGAAACCATCGCGGCAGGAGGCGGTGTCGTGGGAAGGCGTGGACCGCGAGCTGTTCGACAAGCTTCGGGCGTGGCGGCTGGAACTGGCGACGGCGCGGAAGGTGCCGCCGTACACGATCTTCCACGACTCGACGTTGCGCGACATCTGCCGCGCGCGGCCGCGGGCGCTAGCGGACCTGCGCGGCATCGCCGGCTTCGGCGAGAAGCGATTGGCCGACTTCGGCGCGGGCGTGCTGGCGGTCGTCGCGGCGCACCGCGGCGGGGCATGAGGCGACGCCGGCGGTGCGCGCGGGTACAATGAACACGTTCCGATCCGTGAGGGAGGAAGTCATGCCGACGACGACCGAATCCCTGATTCAGAAAACGCCGGGCGTCATCGGCGGCGACGCTTGCATCCGCCGCACGCGGATCGCCGTCTGGATGCTGGTGGAGTGGCGCAAACTGGGCCGCACCGACGATCAACTGCTCGAAGACTTCCCCGACCTCACTCGCGCCGACCTAAATGCCGCGTGGGACTACTACGCCACAAACGCCGACGAGATCGACTCGGCCATCCGCGACAACAACGAGGCGTAACTCGGCATGGCCGCCCTCTACGCCGACGAAAATGTACCATTTGCTTTGGTCGATGAACTCCGGGCATTGGGCCACGACGTGTTGACCGCTCGCGACGACGGCCGAGCGAACCGCGGCATCCCCGACCCGGACGTGCTGGCTCGCGCGACTGCCCTCGGACGAACCGTGGTGACGAACAACAGGCGGCATTACCACCGACTACACGTTACCGTCCCGAACCACGCCGGCATTGTCACCTACACAAACGACCCCGACCGCGCGGCACTCGCGGCTCGCATCCATGCCGGGCTGACGGCATTGCCGTCGCCGGTGGGGCAACTGGTCAAGGTCATTTGTCCGAACGTGCCCGGCCCGCCGTGATCTCACCCGCCCGCCGCCTTGACCGTCACGCCTGGACCCTGGATGTGGTGCAACAGGTGCTTCGGCAGCCAGCAGCGCACCACCACGCGGTCGCCCTCGTAGGTCTGCCGGTACACCTCGGCATGGGCGGCCAGGTACGCCAGCACTCGGCCGTCGGCGGCCGCGGCCGTCACCTCGGCGTCGATGAAGTCGCTCGAGAGCGCTTCGATCACTGCGTCTCGCAGGTCGTTCAACCCCTGCCCCGTTGCGGCGCTCACCGCCACCGCCTTCGGGTGGTGGGCCGTCAGCACGTCCAGGAACGATTTGTCCGCGACGCGATCGACCTTGTTCAAGACGAGCAAGGTCGGCTTCTTGTCGACGGCCATCTCCTTCAACACCGCGTTGACGGCCAGGATTTGCTCCTCGGCCACCGGACTCGATGCGTCGACGACGTGCAAGAGCAACCTCGCCTGCATCGTCTCTTCGAGCGTCGCCTTGAACGATGCGACCCGGTGGTGCGGCAGGTCGCGGATGAAGCCGACCGTGTCGGAGAGCAGCACCCGGCCCCAGTCCTTCAGGTGCCATTGCCGCGTGCGCGTGTCGAGCGTCGAGAACAATTGATCCTTCGAGAGCACGCCCGCACCGGTCAGCGCGTTCATCAGCGTACTCTTGCCGGCGTTGGTGTAGCCGACCAAGGAGACGGTGTACTCCTCGCGGCG
The DNA here is from genome assembly GCA_964574975.1 of uncultured Alcaligenaceae bacterium. Taxonomy (GTDB): domain Bacteria; phylum Planctomycetota; class Planctomycetia; order Gemmatales; family Gemmataceae; genus JAXMAS01. The sequence goes on from CAZNSL010000417.1 coordinate 3,100, forward strand.
CGTCTTGACCTCGCGCTCGCGGCGGGCCTGGACCTCGGCGAGCTTGGCCTTCAGGTCGCGGATGCGGCCGCCGACGAGCCGGCGGTCTTCTTCGAGCTGCGTTTCGCCGGGGCCGCGGGTACCGATGCCGCCGCCACCCAGACGCGACAGGTGCGTCCACATCTGCTTCAGCCGCGGCAGGGAGTATTCGAGCTGCGCCAGCTCGACCGCGAGCCGGGCTTCCGCGGTGCGGGCACGGGTGGCGAAGATGTCGAGGATCAATTCGCTACGGTCGAGGACCTTGACACCGGTCGCTTTCTCCAGGTTCTTGACCTGGGCCGGCGACAGCTCGTTGTCGAAGACGACCACGTCGGCGTCGGCCGACTTGACGAGGTCCACGAGTTCGTTGACCTTGCCCTTGCCGACGTAGGTGGCGGGGTGGATTTGCTGGCGGCGCTGGAGCAAGCCGCCGACGATGGTCGCGCCAGCGGTGGTGGCCAGCCCTTCGAGTTCTTCGAGCGGATCGGTGCCGACCCAGGGGCGCTTGGGCAGGTCGACGCTGACGAGGACGGCGCGCTCGGCGCGTACGGTCATGTCCTGGCGGGTGAGTTCCAAGTGGCTCGACGGCCTCCGGGGGTCAGGGGCAACGACTTAGAGTCTCCATTGTAGCCGCGGGTTCGCCGGTCGCGGGGCGGATTCGTTTTTCGTTGCACGGTTTTCCAGGGTGGGGCCGTGCAACGCATTTTCGTTGCATGCGACGAATGCAACGAAAACGGCGGCGAGCCGAAGCCCGCCGCCGTCGCGCTCGTCCGAAGGGGTGGTGTGGTCAGTTCAACGAGAATTGCAACCGGGCGTCCCATGGCCGAACGTCCGACCGCAACGCCTCTTGCGTCCGCTCGTGGGCCAGGCGGTACACCTCGACGATGGCGAACTGCTGGTTCGCCGGCAGCGCGGACAGGAGGACGACCGGACACGGCATGAACCCCTGCATCAAGGCCGGACCATTTGCCGGAAGTTGTTCGTACATCAGGTTTTGGATTCTGTTGGTCGGCATGACGTAGGCTCGCGGGGGTCGAACGTCTCGGGCGTTGATGAATTAATATCATCAACATAGTGATAAATCAAGTCCCTACTTTGATCGGATCGCACATTCGTGGAGCTTGAGGCGCTTTGGTCGACACCGTCTGTCGGTCGGGGACGCGCGCTCCGGCGTACCGTTCATGCGCCGTAGATTCGTTTGAGGCGTTCGATCTCCGCGCGGAGCAGGCGGTTCTCCTCTTCGAGTGCTTCGACCGTGTGGGCAACGGGTTCGGTGCCGTGGGCGGGCCGCACGATGCGGTCCTCGGTGAAGTAGACGCCGGTCCAGAAGCTCGTCTTGCAATGCGCGTCGTGGACGTGGCCGGCGCGGTCGGCGTAGCGCACGCGGTAGATGCGGTCGCTCTTCTCGCCGAACCAGCCGGGGCCGAACGGGGTCCAGCGGCAGTGCAGCACCCGACCGCCGCGCGCCGCGACGTAGCGGCGGATGCGGTCGTTGTCGAATGCCCCGGCGGCCACCCGCACGAGAATGGCGAACGCGATGGCCAACGGGATGGCGATGAATGCGTATTCCACGGCTTCGCATCTCCGTCGGCAGCGTGCGGCGTCCGGGCCGTTCGACCGGGGCGACACCGTGTATTTCGCCGGCCGCGGGCCGAGTATTGCGCGGTACTTCGAACGTTGTACGCCCGGTCGCACGAGCCATTCCGCGGAACCGTCGCGGCGACGCACGGAATGCGACGTTCCCCCGGCGTCCCGGCTCGTCGTACCATAACGGAAACCAGGAGCCGTCGCATGTCCACCGCCGACGCTCGCACCGCCGCGGCGACCGGGTCGCTGCCGGTCGCCGGTTCGCCGACCGGCCCCGACGGCCAACCGCCCGCCGGCGACCTGCCGCCAGCGGCCGGCCGCTTCCGCGGCGTCGCCTTCCACGCCCGCGGCGGTCTCGGCGAAGTCCTCATCGCCGAGGACGGCGAACTGCCTCGCCGCGTCGCGCTGAAGCGCATCCAACCGCACCTCGCCGACGATCCCGTCCGCCGCGCCCGCTTCGCGCGCGAGGCCGAGATCACAGGCCGGCTCGAACACCCTGGCGTCGTCCCCGTCTACGGCCGCGTCGCCGGGCCGGACGGCGAGCCGTTCTACGCCATGCGCTTCGTCGCCGGCGAGTCGCTGCGCGACGCGGCCGAACGCGTCCACGCGCTGCCGCCGGGGCCGGAGCGCGAGCGCGAAGTCCGCGGCCTCGTCGGTCGGTTCGTCGCCGTGTGCCATGCCGTCGGCTACGCGCACAGCCAGGGCGTCGTCCACCGCGATCTGAAACCCGCGAACGTCATGCTCGGCGGCTTCGGCGAGACCTACGTCGTCGATTGGGGGCTGGCGAAGGCCGTCGGCGATGCGGAGGCGAGTTGGGACGCCATCATCAGCGACGTGGAGCGCACGGCGACCGGCGTGGCGGCCGGCACACCCGCGTACATGCCGCCGGAGCAGATGCGCGGCGAGCATGCGGCCGTCGGCCCGGCGTCGGACGTGTA
>CAZNSL010000418.1:0-5639 GCA_964574975.1 uncultured Alcaligenaceae bacterium
GAGCCTGCCCCGTCTCCGGTCGCTCACGCTCCCGGCTCGCCCACTGTCCCCGTGGCGGCAAAGTCGACGCAGAAGTCCGGCCGGGACAAGGCGTACTACCGCCGGGTGGCGGAGTTGGTGGCCCAAGCGGCGGACGCCCTGGAGTTCGCCCACTCCACGGGCGTCGTCCACCGCGATGTCAAGCCCGCCAACCTGCTGCTCGACGCGGCCGGCCACCTGTGGGTGGCCGACTTCGGCCTCGCCCGCTTCGGCGCGGACTCCGGCCTGACCATCAGCGGCGACCTGATCGGCACCTTGCGCTACATGTCGCCGGAGCAGGCGCTGGCCCGGCACGGACTGGTCGACCACCGCACCGACGTGTACTCGCTCGGCGCGACGCTGTACGAACTGCTGACCCTACGGCCGGCCGTGAACGGCGAGGACAAGCAGGAGGTGCTGCGCCGGATCGCGTTCGAGGAGCCGACGCCGCTGCGCAAGCTCGACAAGGCCATCCCGGCGGAACTGGAGACGATTACGCTCAAGGCGCTGACCAAGAACCCGGCCGAGCGGTACGCCACGGCGGGCGAATTGGGCGACGACCTACGGCGCTGGCTCGGCGACCAGACGATCAAGGCGAAGCCGCCGACGCTGCGGCAGCGGGCGGCCAAGTGGGTCCGGCGGCACGTCGCCGCCGTCTGGGCGGCGGCGGCCGTGCTACTCGTGGTTTCCCTCGCCCTGGCCGCGGGACTCGTCCTGAAATCGAAAAAGGAGGCGGAGACAGCGGACGCCCTGTCGAAGGCGCTGGTGCAGCGACAGCGGGCGCTGGCCAACGTCAAGATCGCCCAGTCCGTGCTGGAGCGCATCGACCTGCGACTGACGGGGACTCGCTCGCTCGAACAACGCCAGCTCGGTGCCGAGGAACAAAAGCGGCTCGACGAGGCCGACGAGAAGGTACTCCAAGAGCTGTTGGCGTTCTACGAGCGATTCGCGGGCGAAAATGCCGACAACCCCGACAGTCGATTCCAACTGGCGAGGGCGCATTTGCGGGCCGCCGACATTCGGCGGTTCCTGGAACTCGACTGGTGGCGCGAGTCACTGGAGCAGGGAATCGTCATCCTGCGCGAGCTGGTGGAACGAGAACCGAGGGCCGAGACCTACCGCAACTGGCTGGTGTCGGCACTCGCGAAACTTGGACGGCCAGAAGAAGCCGCGGCCGTAGTGGAGGCAGCTCAATCGAACGGCCTCAGCTTGTATTGGCACGTGCAACTCCAGCGCGTCGTGGCCCAGGCATGGGACAGGCAGGCCCGCCCGGCGGAAGCGGACGTTGCCTGGCGGAAGGCCGTCGAGGTGGCCGAGGAACATCGCAAGACGCCGGAATTCTCGAATGAGCGAGAAGTCACAGATCTCGTGGGCGAAGCGTACGAGGGTCGCGCGTTGGCCCTGCACGCCTGGCGGCAGGCCGGCGGCTCGTCGGCCGCAGCGAGTTTCGCCGCGGTCGAGGCTGCTTACCGTGCCGCGATTGAGGTGTGGACGGGCCAGGTCAAGAACTACCCCGATGGTCCGCTCACGATGTCTTACGTTCTTCACGCCGTCACCGTCCTGAACGGCCTGGGCCACCTGTACCGCGATGGCCAACGAATGCCGGAAGCCGAGGGGTACTACCGAGAGGCTTGCCGGCTGCTGGAAGCCGAGGTCGAACGGCAGCGGAAGGGGCTGAAGGCCGATCCCGGCAACGTCGAAAAGGCGCAGGAGCTACACAAGGTCTACCTGGAGCTGATCGAAACGCTAGAGGCCCGGAACGATCCCCCGGCGGCGGTCGAAACGAGCCGCCAATTCCGGCGCGACTTGCCGGCGAATGCCGACGCCATTTATTCATTCGTCCGGCTCCAGGTGACCCGGCCGGACCTCGTACCGTCCGACCTGCGCGAGGTCGTCGACCTGGCCGAGAGCCTGGCCCGTCAGCTCCCGCGGTTCGCGAACCCCTGGGTCGTGCTGAGCCGGGCGTACTATCGGGCGGGACGGTGGGACGACGCTCTCACAGCGCGGGAGAAGTCGATGGCGATACGGCCGAAGGCCGTCGATAGCAACGACTGGTTCCAACTGGCGGCGATCCACGGCCGGAAGGGGAATCCGGACGAAGCCCGCCGCTGGTACGACAAGGCCGTCGCTGGTCTCGACGGTTTACCACCGCACAGGCGGACGCGCTTCGACCACGACCGCGCCGAGGCGGCCACCGTCCTCGGCATCCCGGTCGAAGCCGCACCGAAGCCGCCCCCGCAGGGCGGCAATGACTCCTAAGCTCGAATCGCTCACCCGTTGACGTAACGCGATCGCCGGTGCCCTGTGCGCCGGCCCCGCATCGGCCCGGCGCTCGGTCTGCGCGCCGGGGGCGGTGACGCGTTCCCTCGATCGCAGGCCGAGGCCACGCAACCGAGCGGCGGGCACGGGCGTCTGTTTGGATGTCGGCGGTTGGTCACGACCCCTCGCTCTGGGATTCTGGTGCGGCCCCACCGGGCGCAGCCATCGGAGAACTGCCATGAAGCTTCCGACACGTCCGTCCGCCGCTCTCGTCCTCATCGCGGCGACGACGCTTTGGCTCGTCCTCCGCCCGCGGCCCACCGAGCCGGAGCCTCCCCCGGAGGTGGATGCGACGGAGCAACTCTCGGAAATCGTCCACCTGCGCATCCACGCGAAGGGCCGGATTGCCCGCGAAGTCGCGGACGGACGGCGGTCGCTCTGGGACGCGGCCGCGCTCTTCCGCGAACTGGACCGGATGCCGCCCGCGGCGAACCGCCAGCTCGACCCGATTCCGTTCCGCCAGCCGACCTCGATCCGCACCGAGGACGACCAGTACTGCTGGTCCGTCATCGTGTGGGTGTGGAACTCGCGGAGGCCGAACGATGTCGTCGGCGAGGAACGGGCCAAAGCCGCTATCGCCCGGTTGACCGCGGTGTTCGAGGACGAACTGTGCCGCGGCGCGGTCCGGCTGCCCGACCCGTCCGCGTTGGAATCGGTCGAAGCCCTCATGACGCACGCGCGGGCTGAGTGCGGCAAGTCGCTGCAACTGCCTTGACGTTATAAACCAGACCAGGGCGAGGGCATCAAGTCCGACCAGACCGATATCGTGCAAGCTCGAATCGTCTCGGATGACGGCAGGATGTACGAATTGACGATCACTCCCCAGGGGCACCTTCTCGTTCGAGAAACCCAGTCCACGGCACGGGAGCCGATCCCCGCGCCGGCGCTGCTGGAAGCCTACCGGGAAAGCCCCGCTCGCGGGATGCTCGTCTCCGCCTGCGAGGCGATGGACGCGGTGTTGCCGCCGTCGTTCGAGTTCGCGCGGTCGTTCGCCCGGCTGTACCTCACGGCCTTGTGTTCGGCCGCCGTCGCGCAAAGCGACGCGACACTGCCCGCCATCCCACCCCCGACGGCCGACCTCGAACGGGCCATGCTCCAGGCTCCGCCCACGACCGGGTTGGAGTACCTGTCGCCGGACGTGCTAGCGGGCTGGTGGCGCGACCTCGATGCCCACGTGCGCGGCGAGATCGCCCGGCACCCCGACGGAGCGCAGGGCTATCTGCGCGCGCGCGACCCGCGGTGGCGGTTCGTCGGCCGGGTGACGTTTCACCTCGCCGAGAACAAGCGGGACCCGGACTTCCCGTTCGCGTTTCTGGCGACGTTCGCCAACGGCCTGACGCCGCAGGGCAAGGTGCGGCACGAACCCCTCGGCCGGGCGCTTCAACAATACGCCGGGAAGCAGAACCGCGAGGCGATGCTCGCCCTGCTGCTGCCGATCTCGAAGGCGGCGGAGGCGTCGGACCTGGTTCGCCGACTCGTCGATTCCGGGGAGATTTACCATCCGCTCGCGTGGTCGCCACGCGAGGCCTACGACTTCCTCCAGGCGATTCCGCTCTTCGAATCGAGCGGACTGATCGTGCGGGTGCCCGACTGGTGGAACGCCAAGAAGCCGGCCCGGCCGCGCGTCAACGTCACGATCGACTCCCGCAACGCCGGCACCCTCGGCACCGACGCGCTGCTGCAATTCTCCGTCGGCGTGAGCCTCGATGGCGAGACGCTCTCCCCGGAGGAGATGGCCCAACTGCTGGAAGCCAGCGGAGGGCTGGTCTCGCTCCGGGGGAAATGGATCGAGGTCGATCGAGACAAGCTGGCCGAGGCGCTCGCGCACTGGAAGACAGTCGAAAAGGACGTCCGCCGCGACGGCATTTCCTTCTTCGATGGGATGCGCCTTCTCTCCGGGGCCAACCTCGGCAGCGAGGAGCGGGACGACCGGCAAGCGGCCATCCGCGAATGGACGGGGCTGACCGCCGGCCCGGAACTCGATGCGGTTCTCCAAGGGTTGCGCTCGCCGGACACGCGGCACGAGACGACTCCGCCCGGCCTCAAGGCGGAGTTGCGCCCGTACCAGCGGACGGGCTACGCCTGGCTGCGCTTCGTCGTTCGTCTGGGCCTGGGTGGCTGCCTGGCCGACGACATGGGCCTCGGCAAGACGATCCAGGTGATTTCGCTCTTGCTCGACGCCAAGCGCGATCCGCACCGCACGGCGAGCCTCCTCGTCGTGCCGGCGTCGCTGATTGCGAACTGGAAGGCGGAGATGGCGAAGTTCGCGCCGAGCCTCGCCTTCGCCGTGGTCCACCCGTCGGAAGCGAACGGCGCGGCCCTCGGGCCGGCCAACGCCGACTCGTTCGACCTGATCGTGACGACCTACGGCGTCCTCGTCCGCACAGAGTGGCTGCGGCAGCACCGCTGGCGGCTGGCGATCCTCGACGAGGCCCAGGCCATCAAGAACTCCGGCACGAAGCAAACCCGTGCGGTGAAGGAACTGACCGCGAGCAGCCGGATCGCCATGACCGGCACCCCCGTCGAGAACCGCCTGTCGGACCTCTGGTCGCTCTTCGACTTTCTGAACCCCGGCTTGCTCGGCACATCGAAGCAGTTCGGCGCGTTCGTCAAGCGGTTGCAGAGCGCCTCGGTTCCGTCGTATGAGCCACTGCGGAACCTCGTGCGGCCGTACATCCTCCGACGGCTCAAGACCGACAAGCGGGTGATCGCCGACCTCCCCGACAAGACGGAGGTGAACGCCTACTGTGCCCTGAGCAAGCATCAGGCGGCCCTCTACCAGAAGGCAGTGGACGACCTAGCCGAACAGTTGCACACCGCGGACGGTATCCAGCGTCGAGGTGTTGTGCTGGCCCAGTTGATGCGGCTGAAGCAGATCTGCAACCATCCCGCCCAGGCGACGAGTACGAACGACTACGCGGCCGACCGCAGCGGCAAGTTTCGCCGGCTGGCGGAACTCGCCGAGGAGATCGCATCCCGGCAGGAGAAGGTCCTCGTGTTCACGCAGTTCCGCGAGATCGCCGACCCGCTAGCCGAGTACCTGGCCACGCTGTTCGGCGAACCGGGTCTCGTCCTCCACGGCGGCACCGGCGTGAAGAAGCGGAAGGAACTCGTCGATCGCTTTCAACGCGAGGACGGCCCGCCGTTCTTCGTGCTGTCGTTGAAGGCGGGCGGCACCGGGCTGAACCTGACCGCAGCCAATCATGTCGTGCACCTTGACCGGTGGTGGAATCCGGCGGTGGAGAACCAGGCCACCGACCGGGCGTTCCGGATCGGACAGCAGCGCCGCGTGCAGGTGCACA
>CAZNSL010000419.1:0-5622 GCA_964574975.1 uncultured Alcaligenaceae bacterium
GCCCCCTGAGACTTGCGAGACTCAGGGGGCTGACGCCCCCCGCTCGGCGGTGCTATTCCTTCTTCTTCGCCATCTCACCAAGCGCCGCGAACAGGGCTTGTGTGCCCTTACGGCCCAGCCCCTGCGCCTGCACGAGACTGAACAACTGCGCGACCAGCGCCAGGCCCGGCAGCGGCAGCGTCATCCGACGCGCTTCGGCCAGGGCGATGCCCATGTCCTTGACGAAGTGGTCGGCGTAGAAGCCTGGCTCGAAGTCGCCGGCGATCATCTTCGGGCCGAGGTTGTTGAGCTGCCAGCTCGCCGCTGCCCCGCCGCCAACCGATTGCAGCACCGTCGTCGGGTCCAGCCCCGCTTTCACCGCGTAGAGCAACGCCTCGCAGACGCCATTGAGGGCACCGGCGATCAGGATTTGGTTGACCGCCTTGGTGTGCTGCCCCGCTCCGGCCGGCCCCTGGTGGACGATCGTCTTGCCCATGCACTCGAGCAGCGGTCGCACGGCGGCCAGCGCCTCGGCGTCGCCGCCGACCATGATGGAGAGCGACGCGTTCTTCGCCCCCACGTCGCCACCGCTCACCGGAGCGTCGAGGGCCGCGACGCCCTTCGCCTTGGCCGCCGCAGCAATCTCAGCAGCCAACGACGGCTCGCTCGTTGTCATGTCTACCAGGACGCTACCCGGCTTCGCCCCGGCGAGGGCACCGTCGAAACCGAGGAAGACCTCGCGCACGTCGGCCGGGTAACCGACGATGGCGAACACCACGTCGGAGCGTTCGGCGACGGCCTTCGGCGTGTCGACCCACGCGGCCCCGGCGTCGAGCAGCGGTTGAGCTTTCGCCTTGGTGCGCGTGGAGACGGTGGTGGCGTAGCCGGCCGTCATCAGGTGGCGGCACATCGACCGGCCCATGACGCCGGTGCCGAGGAATCCGACGCGGGTGGTGCCGGGGGTCGCCGTCGGGATCGCCATGAACTGCCCCTCCGCGGGCGGGTCGGGTGTGCGGGTATGCTACGGCGAGCCGGGGCCGGGGGTAGCCTGCGCAACCGCTTGCACGGCGCTTGTAACTTCGACACCCATGCCGCGGTAAGTCCTGCAACCCGCGGCCGCCCCGACCGGGCGAATCCGGAGCTGCGAGTCGCGTAAACGACGTGAGGACAATGCCTTGAGCATCGTGTACCGATTATGACGGCCGACTGGCACGGACGTTGCTTTGATTCAGTCAACGACCCAATAGTCCGGTAGGTGACGCTCGAAGGAGCGCGGGTGCCATGAGCCGACGCGATGCCGACTTGTTGTGGCTACGCGATGTGATCGACCACCTGCGGGACTGTCAGCAGCAACTGCAATGGACCGAGGACTGCGAGGCGGTCCACGTCCTGACCGAAACCATGCTCCGCGACCTGGAGTGCTGCCGGCGTATCTGCGAATCGTTGCAGGAGCGCCGGCCGATCCCGGCTGCGGCTTAAGGAGACACTCCCAATCCCAATCCCCCGTGGGCCGTTCCCCCGAATGGCTTCCCTCCCCCCGACACCTCACCCCGACTCATCGGATCGAGAAGGCCCAGCCGCCCCCTGGCTGGGCCTTCGGTCTTTATAACCGCGGCGGGTCGCGGACCCCGGATCCGTCCTTCGTTTCACAACGATGAGGTGTGGGGGCATGAAACGTATCTTCGTTGCATGAAACGAATGCAACGAATCCGCCAAAATGTGGCCACCTTTGGCTCACGCGAACAGAGCAGCCACGTCGAGCCGCCAGCCGGGCACGGCCGGCTCGGCGTCGGCCTGGTCGCCGGGGCGGAATGTGACGGAAGCGTCCGGAGCGTCGGCCCGGTAGCACGTCACCGTGTTGGCGACCGGGTCCACGTCCCAGACGACGCGAGTGCCGGCCTCGAAGTAGTCGGCCCGCTTGGCGACATACTCGGCGTCGGCGGCCGGGCCGTAATCCGACTCGCTGCGGACCTCGGCGGCAAAGGTTGGGGGGCCGTCGACGAAACGCATGTCGTTGGCCTGTGGCGGACAGACGATGTAGGAGGCGTCGGGGCAGAAGGCTTCGCGTCCGGACATCAACTCGGGCACGGCATAGCCAACACCGTCGGGCAGGGCTTCACCGCGTCCGGTCTGGACGGCGTAGTCGTCGAGGCTGCGGGTGATTCGCAAGGCAACGCGACCCGGTCGGCGTCCACTGGGCATGAGTTTGACGATCCTTCCGTTGATCAACTCGGCCGGGCCTTCGACGCGGTAGAGGTCGTCGAGCGTGGCCCGCGGCTGTGCGATCATGCGTGCGCTCCGGAGGGCGGTTCACCACCGGCCATGATAGCCCACTGGCCGGGCGGCGGGCCAGTTCAATCGCACCATCACCATTTGACGAGCGGCGCGAGGCCGGTCAGCGGGCCAGCGGCGAGGGATCCGACGGTCGCGGCCGCACTCCCGCGGTAGAGGGCGCGGCGTCTGCGGGCGTCGGCGTTCTTGGGGTTGGCGTCGTGTACTGCGACCGACTCGGGGCAGGCTGCGCCGAACCGCGCGTCCGTTTACGGATCGCCGACGACCTCACCCCCGGCGCGCGAGGCCAACGCCGGCAGGATCGGAGTGGACGCGTACGTCAAGAAGCGAACCGACCCGTCGCCGAACAGGAAATGCCCGCCGCCGCCGACGTGCAGGCTCCAGAAGTGAAACGTATCGCACTGGTTGTCGACGTCCCCCGGCCCGAACTCGTACGGCCCGGCGAAGCAATTCCGGTCGTTGTGGTCCATCGAGTAACGGTCGTCGCAAACTCCAAGCGTCGCGTCGGCATTGCCGTCACTCGACTGGCCCGTACCGGCGTACCACCATCCGTACCACAGGTCCGCACTCGGCGGCCGCTCGCCGGCCAGGAGGGTGTGACTCGTTCCGTCGGTGACTTCCGAAAGGTTGACGCGCGAATCGACGTAGAGGACGCCGTTGCGGTTCGTGTGGCTAAGTCCCTCGACTCCGAGGTACGACGTGAACGCGACCTCGTTTCCCAGCGGGGACACCCCAGGGGTGCTGGTTCGCCCGTCGGCCTCGCACGCAAAGACGGCCACCACGGTTGCCCGGTGCGTGTGGGGTGGCACGACGCCGAAATGCCGTTCCTTCGCGTACGCTCGGCAGACCTCCGCCCAGAGCGGCTCCTGATCCACGTAGGGCAAGAGCCGGTTCAGCCACGTCATGTAGGGGTACGGCTCGCTCGGCCGGTCGGACGCGGTGCCTGGTGGCAACGCCAGCCGCGCGTCGTGGTAGGCGTTCGCGGCGAGACCTAACTGCTTCAGGTTATTACAACACGACGTCCGCCAGGCCGCATCCGCGAACGGCCGCATCACCGCGCCACGCGCACCTGGGCGTAGCGGAACACCCGGCTCGATCCCTAAAGGCCGAGCCACGAACGGACGGCCGACTCCACCAAGTCCAACTCGGTCGGCGCAAGGAAGCCCAGCCGGCGGATCAGCCGCGGGCGGGGCACTGTCACCAGCCCTTGCGGGTCGAACGCCCCCGGCTTGAGGAACGGCACCGGAATCGACCCTCGTACGCCGTTCCCGCCACGCTGGTGGTATGCGGCACCAACGCGTACAGCACCCGGTCGGCAGGGCCGGGGCGGACGCTGAGGACCAGGCACGGCCGAATCTTGGCCGCCGAGCCGAGGTCGGTCAGCCACACCTCGCCCCGTCAACGGGTGGGGGCGGCATCGGCGGCCTCCGCGGCGTCGTAGGACTGGAACAGCTCGTCGGCCAGTTGCTCGAACGCCGCGTCCGGTAGGTCGCCCGCGCCGGCCGGGTGGCGGCGAATGAGGGCGTCGATGACGGCGTCCCGCTCGTAGGCGGGGAGAGCGTCGAACGCGGTCAGAAGTTCCTGTGCGGCAACGGTCATGGCATCCTCCAGGTATCGAACCGCATTTTACCACCCGGCCGTTAGCCCCGCCACAACGAACGTCGTCGGTCGTCTGAACCGGCGGCCAACGGCCGCATCACCGCGCCACGCGCACCTGGGCGTAGCGGAACACCCGGCCGGCGCGCGTGTAGCCGCGGCGCACCTCGGCGAGGACTGTGCCCGATGGCTCGTCCGACGGCACCGCCTCGACGGCCTCCATCCGCTCCGGGTCGAACGCCTCGCCCTCGGCCGCGATCGGCTCCAGGCCGTGTTGCGTCAGCGCCCGCTCGATCCGCTGGAGGCTCAGGCGGTAGCCGGCCAACAGCGCCTCGGCCACGGCGTCCGCCGGTGGTGTCGCGCGCCAGCGGGCGAACCAGCCGGCCGGCGTCGGCCGCGGCTTCTCGACCTCGCGCGCTGCCAGCGCCAGGGCGTCGTACACGTCCACTAGCGTCTTTAAGAGTGGTGTCGTCGCGTCGGCGGCGGGCTGGGTAGCGTTAGTTCCCGATGCTTCGAGCCGCTGCGACACCTGTTCGATCAGGCCGCGCGTTGCCTTCGTTTGCAGGTTGACCTCGTGCCGCAGGGCCGTGAACGCGGCCACGACCGTGGCGAGGTCCACCGGCTCCTCGTCGGCCGGCGGCGGCGCGGGCGGCGGCTCGGTGAGCGCGGTCAGCCAGGCGCGGAAGTCGGCGAGGACGGACTCGATCGCGGCGGGCGTCAGCGGCCCACGGCCCGGAGCAGGTCGGTCAGGCTCACCCGGCGGCGGGGACTCCGGCATGTCAACTCCTCGATGACGCCCTCGATCGTGTCGCGGCGGCCGGCCTCGAATAGCCGGTGCGCCAGTCGCGTGTCGCGGTCGCGCAGTTGCTCGTAGGCGGCCCGCACCGCGGCGAACCGCTCCGGGGCCTGCTCCGGCGGGAACTGGCGCACCAAGTCCAGGTAGCGGGCACGGATCGCCGCGTCGTCCGCGTCGTCGGGGATGCCCAGCACGTCGTATGGGTCGGTCACGTCACATCACCCCACGCTTCCGCGAAGCGTCGCGAACCGAGACTACTGTCCCCGCCGGCCGAAGAAGGCGTCGAAGATGTCGTCCAACTCGCTGAAGCCGGTCATCTCCGCGAACGCGGTTTCCAGTTCTGCGTGCAGCGCCTGCGCCGCCGGGTCAGTCGCCAATCGCTTCGCCCGGTCCAGGAGCGGCCGGGCCTTCCACGGGCCACGGCCGTATTGCGCGTCCTGCTCGATGTGGACCTGTGCTTCGCGCAGCAGAAACCACGCACTGTTCGGAAAGCGTGCCTTCGCCGCCCGCGCCACATCGAGCAGTTGCTTCCACTGCTTGCGGGTCGCCAGGACCTCGCACAGCCGGGCCAGGTCGACCTCGCCACCATTCGCCACCGACTTCTTGGCCGCGTCGAGAATCTTCTTCTGCTGCGACTTCGCGCCGTAGTAGTCGCCCTGCGCGGCCTGCTCGAACGACGCATCGACCAGGGCCGCAATGCCGGCGGGTTCCGGAGTTTTCAGGGCCGCGGCGAACTCGTCGTCGAACGGCTTGCGGGCCGGCTTGGGCACCTTGTGCCGCGCCCCCTCGGCCACGAACGCCAGCACGGACGCCAGTCGGTGCGGCGCGGCCGCGAGCGCCCTGCCTTCATACTCGTCGGCCGACGGGTCTTTCGCCGCCCGCTCGACGGCCCAGCGCTGGGCGAACAGGCCGTAAAGTGGCGCGCCGTCGGCGAGGGCCGCGGCCGCGTCGAGGTCGGC